>JAHDHW010000317.1 GCA_020631105.1 Saprospiraceae bacterium
GCAATCTTACCGATCTCACATACTGAGCTTTATGATTGCTCTTTTACACCTGAGCCATTCCACCATCAACCGGAATTTCCGTTCCAGTGATATAGGATGCTTCGTCAGAAGCCATAAAGAGAACGGTATTCGCAATTTCTTCTCCTTTTCCAAAACGACCAAGTGGGACCTGACCCGAAACCCCTTCTGCAAAACCTCCTACCTGTTCTTCTGTCAAATTGGTTTTACCCCAGATCGGTGTCTCGATTGGCCCTGGGCTAACTGCATTTACCCGAATGTTTCTCGGTGCTAATTCGGTAGCAAGGGCTCGAACTACTGATCGTAATGCTGCTTTACTTGATCCGTAAACGGATACACCCGGCATACCCTTGACATTAGAAACAGAGGTGTTAAAAATGATCGTACCTCCATCATTGATTTGAGGTGCTGCTTCATTGACCGTGAAAACCGGACCTTTTACGTTGATGTTATAAATTTTGTCAAAGTGTTCTTCCGTAAGTTGACCAGTCGGTAAAGCTTCAAAAACGCCCGCATTCAAAAACAGGATGTCAATTTTTCCGAAGTGATTTACCGTGGTCTTCACCAACTCCTTGCTATCTGCAAGACTGGCAGCATCGGCTTTCACCAAAAGGTATTCGCCTTCCAATTGATCTTTAAGTGCATCAAGTTTTTCTTGTGAGCGTCCGGTAAGGACAACTTTTGCACCGTTTTTTAGGAATAGTTTTGCAGTATCTAGGCCCATTCCACTGGTTGCTCCGGTGATAACGGCTACTTTGTTTGATAATCTCATGATTTAATTTCTTAGGTTTAAATAAGTATTAATTAGAACGTTCTATCTAATAATAGAGCAAAAAAATATAAAATCAATTTTGCCCCTCGAAAATCCCTTTGGATTTGCTGGGGCTTATTGTGGTTTTAAAAATTCAAAGGCAGTTTTAATAAAAAGCTTTAAAGGCTTTTCGGTTTTTCCTGCTTGCATCCGGACAGTTGCACCGGCCATTCCATCCATTAAGTAAAACGCGAGTTCTATTGACGTAAAATCTGTTCTTATTTCTCCGAGGTCCTGACCGTCTTTGATCGCTTCAGCAAGCTTCTCGGCGTTCCGCTGATAATGCTCCGCAGCCGTTGCTCCGATGGTCATATTGAGGGCAGCGACCTCTGAAGTCATACTGTTAAGTAAGCAACCTTCGCTACAATCACCTTTCACAAGCATTTCCACATTTCCGGTAAATAAGGATTTAATGCGTTGCAGTGGTGTCAGTGATTCGTTGTGCAATAATTGATCAAGCAGATCATGGTAGCGTTGATTATATAATTCAAGCGCCTGCACTGCGAATCCTTCCTTATTCTTAAAGAAGTTGTAAAAGGAGCCACTCGGTATTCCGCAACTCTTTAAAATGTCATCGACACCGGTGTTATGATAGCCTTTCGTACGAAAGAGCTGTACACCTTTATCAATTATGTCCGTCTTATTGTATTTTTGTCGCATGTCTTTAAAACATTAGAACGATCATTCTAACATTGAAGAGCGTATTTTTGTTTTAAAAAAGATTAACTTTTTTCAAAAGAGTGATTATTTAGCCCTTAAACCCGGAAATAAATGGCAAAATCAAGCAAAAATCTAGCATCAGTAATTGAATACTATGACAAAACAAGATTCGATTACCGAGTGAGTTGGGACGATTCAGAGACCCCAGCTGTACATTTTGGATTTTATGATGATGGAGCAGAAAAGCATGCGGATGCTTTACAAAATACGAATAGACATTTGGCTACCCAGGCTAAGATCAAAGCAGGAGATCATGTCCTCGATGCGGGATGCGGTAGGGGAGGAAGTTGTTTTTGGGTAGCACAGAATATGGGTGCCAAAGCGACCGGAATAACACCGGTACAAAGTCAGATCAGCGATTGTAAGATCGGCGCAAAAAAATTAAATCTTGAGCAAAAGGTAGACTTTGTTTTGGCCGATTACTGTAATATGCCTTTCGAAGACCAGACATTTGATGTGGTATGGGCCTGTGAAAGTTTATGTCATGCCGAAGATAAATCCCTTTTTTATCAGGAAGCCTATCGGGTCTTAAAGCCCGGAGGGCGTTTGATCATTGCCGAATACTTAAGGAGTGATCGACCTTTGTCTCTTAAGGGAGAAAAATTATTACACAGTTGGCTAGATACCTGGGCAATACCAGATATAGATACTAAAGATGAACATGTGGCTCATGCTCAATCCGCGGGCTTTGATCAATTTGAAGTGCAGGATGTAACGAACAAAACACGCACCTCGCTCCGAAACCTCCACCGGAATGCTTCGAACTGGACCTGGTTTAGCAAAATCTTACAATTACTCTCTTTGAGAACTAAAGTACAACATCAAAATATGATTGGCTCAATTCGCCAGTTTGAAGCCTTAGAAAAAGGCTTTTGGTTTTACAGTGTAATGCTTGGTCAAAAATAGTGACGATTTTCTTAACCATTATAACAGATCGATTCCGTTCTATTTAATTTTACCCTATTTAGTCTACTACAAAGCAGCTTTTGCAATATTTGTCCAGAATTTTGCAAGATATGTCCCTACACATAAATTCAAAAGTCCATAGTTTTGAATTATA
>JAHDHW010000318.1 GCA_020631105.1 Saprospiraceae bacterium
AGTAAAATTTTGTACATAGTTTTTATGATTTTGGATTAGAAAAAACTCGTTAAGTGCTATCGAGTGTTGTAACACTCAATAACAGGCATGATCAATAAAGTATTTACACCTTACTGATACAGGGTGTTCATTAAAAGCCTTTTGTTATTCCTTTACTTAGTCTGTCTACTCAGCTACCTTGATAAATTTTGCAACAAGGTATTCCCTTCCGACAGGTACCCGGACGAAATACATACCTGGTTCGTAGGTATCAACATCTACGGTCAGGTGGGTTGTTTCCGAGTTAATTTTAGTTTGATATAAGAGGTTGCCATTGGTATTAAACACTTCTACCACGGCATTACTAGTGGGATTGTCATTAAAAATTAAAGTGATTTCACTTTTTGCCAAAGAATTAGCTATTGCTAATGGTTGGTCTGTATTTTTTTCAACTTCAACACTGATCACTTCTGAATACTCAAAAGTTCCATCAAAGTCAATTTGTTTTAATCGGTAGTAATTAAGTCCACTTTCTGGAAATTTATCCATGTAGGAGTAATAGTGTTCTGTTACTGAGTTTCCATTTCCTTCCACTTTAGCAATTTCTTCAAAGTTACGTCCGTCAGTACTATGCTCTACGGCAAACATCGCATTGTTCTCCTCAGAAACAGTTACCCATTCTAACTGAATTTGTTGAAATCTTTCTTTGGTCGCCTGAAAAGAGGTAATTTCTACTGGAAGCGCACCTTGAATATTTTCAGCCGGAAAACTACCAGGGGCACAATTGTTAGCGCCTCCATTACTACTACAACCTCCATTTCCATCATATCCCTGAAAGCTTACTTGTAAAGTAGACAAATCCGTATCACATGGTAAAGTAATGTTGTTTATAACCGCAGAAGAGCTAGCACCAGATAAGGATCCGATACAAGTTGATAATACTGGGGTATTATCTGCTAAGCTGATTGATATACTTAAGCTTTTATTAGCTGAATTTGAAGTGACATCTGTCCCAACCTCCAAACTAAAAGTACAATCAGTACCGGAAGCAACTGAATTGAACGCAATTATATCTGTAATAGCGGGACATTGTGCATTAAGAGTAAATGCACCAAAGGCAATAAACGCGTAAGCGAGTAAGATTCGACAGCTCATAGTTCTGGTTTTTTGAAGTTACGGAGGGGTTTTAAACCTTCAATAACGTAACTGCAATATTAAATAAAAAACAACTATAAACACAATAATATGTAATTATTGTATTTGGATTATAATATGTTTAGAGTGATTCTCCCTTTTTAAGATAATAGTCGGAATTACTTGAAATAAGTAGATTCTTTACTAAGGTGATAGTTATAAAGAGATATTTTAAGGTGATATGAAATGTAAAAATAGCTAAAACTTACTAATAATGAAACTATCTAACACAATATACCACGAAAAGGGTATTCAGCTTTTCACGCCTTAGGTTCATCAAGAATCCATTACTATTGGTCGTTTCTCAATAAATTTCAGCAATTATCTTCCTACCTTATCGTAAAAAGCATGAGCAAAATCACACTTTCCCGACGAAAAGTAATTCGAGATATTGGAATAATCGGCACAGGATTAGCCTTAGCTCCGACTTTAATAGCAAAAGAACCTGTGCAAAAAACGCTGGGCATTGCCCTTGTTGGTTTAGGTGGTTACGCGACCAGACAATTAGGACCAGCATTAAAACTAACAAAGCATTGTAAATTAACCGGCATTGTCACCGGAACCCCAGAGAAAGAAGGCAAATGGCAAGAGGAATACGGTATAGCTAAAGAGCACACCTATAATTATGATACTTTTGATCAGATTGCCGACGATCCAGCCATCGATATCATTTATATTGTTTTACCCAACTTTATGCACGCAGAATATACTATTCGCGCACTCAAAGCTGGCAAACATGTAATCTGCGAAAAACCAATGGGTATGAATGCGCAGGAATGTAAAGATATGATTGCCGCGGCCAGGAAAGCTAATCGTAAATTACAAATCGGCTATCGATTATTTTACGAGCCACACCACCTAAAACTTATGGAAGAATCTATCAAGCCTTTTGAAGGTCGAATGAAATTGATCGAAGCTAGTCTCGGATTTGATATGGCTCGACCGGGACTTTGGCGGATTGATAAACGCATGGGAGGTGGTGGTGCCCTGATGGATCTTGGTATTTATACAATCCAAGCAGCGCGACGAGCAGCAGGGAAACTTCCGATATCTGTTATAGCACAAGGATATAAAGATGACCCTGAGTTATACAAAGAAATTTACGGAACCTACGTTTTTCAGATGAGGTTCGAAGATAATACTGTTTGCAACTCAACGGTAAGTTTTTCAGCTTATTCTGATCGCTTACATGTTTCTCGTGGTAATAATTATCTAGAACTACAACCAGCATTTGCAGCTAACCGCATTACTGGCCTACAAACATGGAATGGATCAATAGAAAAATTAGATATAGCAGAATATCAGCAAACTACCCAGATGGATGCATTCGCTTTAAACATCCTACACGATACTCCGATAGTCGCTTCAGGGGAGGAAGGCTTAATTGATATGCAGATTATTGATGCAATTAAGACATCCATCAAAACCGGTAA
>JAHDHW010000124.1:0-8247 GCA_020631105.1 Saprospiraceae bacterium
AAAATTTTAAACCTTGAGCACAAAAGAAATCCCGGATTTCCATTACAGAAAATCCGGGATAACTCCTGAAGCAATATTTATATCAGCGCTTCATCATACTCAAGTATAATTAAAAACACCTTAGGTATTTACAGCATTATGCTCAAAGATATTTTTCCATTCTTTCAGCTGACTTAGTGTTGTTTTCACTTTCTCATGTTGCACTGCGACGGCGTTTGTAATAGCTTGTGGTAGAGTTGCCCCAGGGATAACTTCATCATACAGTTCTAATGCCTCTTCATCTCCCCGAATACATTCTTCCACTACGGAGGATTCGTTATTCGTAGACAAATCCGCTTTAAAAGTCATCCATGTTCTATGGAGAGCTGCCTTAACGCTTCCATCATCTTCTGGCTCTGCACCATAATTACTCATTAAGCTTTGGAGTTGTTTTGCAAACTGTTCTCTGGTACGAGAGTTCGCATTAAAAATCTTCTGAAGGTCAGCATCCGCAACTGCACTGGCAGCATATCGATAGCCTTCTCCAGAATCTATATTGATCTGAATTAAATCGTTAATTTGAGCTTTGGTGTCAGTGGTTAACATCTTAGTTATTTTTTATTTAGGTAATATTTTTCTCGTCGCTAGAACTGCCGAACACTACAATTGTTCAGTAGTTCATCTTTACAAACCCACCATAATAAATCCGGAAAATAAATCAACCAACCTTAAACAAACATTAATCAAAAAACCATAACTCAAGCTGAACAATAAAAGGCAAACCCCGTTTTGGAATCGAGTTGTTTTCCTATCCATATTCTGTCCTATAATAAAGAACCCAAGGAGGGATTAAGAAATGAAAGAAAATATAATTTGGGTTCTTGAAGCGTGTTTCGAGTTTGCTCGGAACGCGCTCTTTTTTTTTACGCAGCCTAAAATTACTAGGCGAGCAATTAATTTTAGAAAGGATAACCGATAGCAATATTCAATTTCAAGCTCTCACTTCTCCAGTCTTTATCCAGAAAATCTATTTCATTGAACAACCAACGATTTCCATCTAACCGTGCGGGATCTCGAACAGGGATTCCAAGATCAAAACGAAGCACGACATACTGAGCATCTACCCGTAGTCCAAAACCAGTACCGACTGCCAATTCTTTATAAAAAGTATTGATATCGAACAGACCTTCAGGAAGATCTCCTGCAGATCGATTACTTAACCAAACGTTTCCTGCATCCACAAAGAATGCTCCTTTGAAATACCCTCCTATCGGAAATCGATATTCAATATTTGCCTCCAGCTTAATATCCCCTACCCGATCAAATGAATTCAGGTTAATGTTTCCATCATCTTCAGGAGGTGCATAAGTCCCCGGCCCTACCCCTCGAAAACGAAACCCTCGATTACTACTGGCTCCTCCAACAAAAAATTGCCTGATGTATGGAACCGCATTCGAATTACCATAAGGAACCGCCAATCCTGCAGCAAAGCGACCAACAATAGTGGTCTTTCGTTGATACCAGGTTCGACGTATCTCAGAAGATATCCGCCCAAACTGAGCAACGGGGACATTCAATAAAGTTTTCTGTTCTTGTCCATTCACTTCAACGGTACGGCCTAGTCGCGTAGCAAGGTTACCAGCAGTCTCCAATTCCGCCCTGAAGTAAGTATAATCTTTTCGGGTATTTAATAATTGATTGGTAAACGTAAAGCGATAATTCGAAGCTAAAATTAGTAAGTCATCAAAACTCGCCTGTAGTCTTGGATTATCATCCAGCTCCGTTTGAAATTCTTCAGAAGTATTCAGTAGTCGAAGTAAGGTAAACTGAAAGGGGTAAATCTGATGTTGTATTTTATTATTTCGTTTCCAGGAATAGCCTAACTCTAACAAACTTGAAAAGCTGGTAAATAAAGTATTTCTGCTTTGATATGCGGAATTAAAATTAATTAGTGTTTTAGGTATTGCACCTCTTACTCGACGGGATACTTCAAACGGCAATAATAAGCGAGGAAAAGTAAGACCTGCATTATACTCTACCTGTAGGGTATTCACTAATGGCCCATTTCCTCCTGCCTGCAACTCTACACCCGCGGAAAGTCCTGTACTAAATTGAACTGCAGTATTAAATGCATTACGGTGAACATAGTTCACTCCAACTGATGAGCCCAAAAAATTTGTTCGTTCTGTAGAAGCCTCAAGATTAATTCCTACATCTTGATTTAAACTAGGCGTTAAATAAAAACTCCGATTTAAAATTACATCTCCATCAATTGTATCTTTTTCATAACGCAGGTTAACAAATTTAAAAATCCCAAAGTCTAGTAAATAATTTATCGCTTGTCTTTCCAGGCTCAGATCATATAAAGCTCCGCTATCCTGTGCAATCGCTTCTTTCATCGCCTCTAATTTAACGATAGATTTATCTTGAATCATGGTCCATTGTCCATCGATAATGGTATCCCTTTTACCTTTCGTTTCACTCGTACTTTCCCCTAAAGCGTAGTCTGGATATATTCTTACAGCTCCGATTTTATGAGGTCGATACGTTTTCTGGTTAGCAGGTTTTCGTATTGTCAAATAAATATCTACCGCCCGTTCTTCGGGAATAATCGTATCCACATAAAAATAAATAGCATCCTGATCAAACTCATAAAAACCATTATTCCGGCCCAGGTTTTCAATACGCAATCTTTCTGCATCAATTGTAGTTAAAGTATATGGCCGACCAGGTCGAATAATAGGTTTCTTAGAATTTTCTGCAATCAGATTTAAGAGCATGGTTGTATCCGGAGGTAAGATATATTTATTGATTCTATATCGTCCATTACCTTTAACGGAGTAATTCACAGTTACCTTATTTCCATTAATTATAGTATCACTACTCACCTCCGCATGCAGGAATCCGTTATTCCGTAAATAACTTTCCATCAAAAGCATACTTTGGATTGTTTGCCGTGGGTCATAAATTACCGGAGGCTCACCAATTTTATCTCTGAGCCATTTACCAAAACCTTTGGTTTTATTTTTATTACGCTGATAAACCCAATGCTTAAAATTACTATTGGGTTGCTGTTTTATCTTGCCGGTTAGATCTGTTCGAAAATTTCGATTCGGTTGATCTTTTAAAGGCGCTCCCACTTTTAGGCTAGCTCCGCTATACAATAATTCATCTTGCTCCAAATACTTAGCAGGCCGGCATGCACTCAACAAAATCAGTACACATAAGAGTAAATATGTTTGTATAGATTGCTTCATGATTATTGGCCAAACGATTTTTTAAAACTAATCCCTGCTCCGGTTTTACTTGAGTTCGCATCATCGAAAGCATCATAATCGCTTCGTTGAAACACACGCAATAAATAGTTGCCGGACTTATCCAATTGATACTCCAAAACAAAATCTCCGGCGATATTACTGAAGCCACTACTATTCGCTGAACCGCCCCCATTATCTACCTGAACAACACCCCCTACCTTAATCGTCAAACGATCATTGAATATAGTCCGCGAAAGTCCAACATTAAGATTGGTTCTGGTTGTCTCACTCCCTTCATCCCCAATCTGTGCACGATAAGATTCCAGATCAAAAGTTAAGCCCAGTCCATCCAGGTATCTTTCACTGAGTCGGTTAAGTTGATTACTTATTAAGCTACTGACACTGGACAAAGCAATATTTTCTCCAGCAGTAGAAAGACCTGCTGTAGCACTCTGCTCCGCCACAAAACTATTGAGTAATAATAAACCAAAAACTTGCTTGTTTAACTCTGCTTCATCTTCTCGCAAACGGCTTAGTTTCTGCGTGACTACCGTATTGACACCACTACTTACTTCATCTTCATCCAGCTGGATATCAAAAGCTAACTCCGGTCGGTCCAGATCTCCTTCCATACTTAGATAAACATCTACCGATGCTCGGTCTTTCGCTGCACTTTGATCAGCTTCCGAAAGATTAGATTCATTACTAATCAGGGGATACAAACTAGTTTTAGTCGTATAAGTAGCTGTGATATCAAATCGTGTATCTAGTGGGTCGCCGATAAAATTCAGGGTACTCCCCTGCCTCAAACTAAATTCCCGCTTCACTAAATTTTGATAACTAAATTGATACGCTCCACTCTCTGCAGTATAAATCCCCTGGATATCTACTTCACCAGAAGGCGTTAATTTTATGGTTAGATTTGCATTTCCTTTGCTACTGAGTTGATCCCCACTTACCGGATCAACCACGACAATTAGCTCTGCTGCAGGTGTTAAATTTAGATTTAACAACATATCAATCTCCGGCGCACCATAAGCATTGCCAGCAACATTCTCTAACAGACTATCCAGCGGAATCGCTCCAGGTTCTCCATAAATCACATAGTCTGCTCCGCTATTTACCTGTTCATCAACAATCGCGCTCACAAACAATTTACTCCCCGTCAAGGTCTTAGCAACGATATTAATCACCGGAACTTTTAAGGTGCCTTTGATAGCTACATCCGCAGCTAAATTAAGCTGGCCATAGAATAGTTCATTATCCCCCGCTTTGGTATTTAAGAAAACAAAGCGATCTGTATCAAAGCCTAAGTTAAACTGGAAAGATTCAAAGTAATCATGAGAGACATAACCTTCTAACTGCGCTTCATTTTTATTCCTATCTACAAATCGCATATTTTCAAACTCGAAACGATCATTACTGATATTAATTTTTCCATTGGGGATAGTATACCTTGTTTTTAAATAATCAATTGTGGTAGAGGCTTCCTGAAATTGTAAATAACCATTTACATCCGGGCGATTAACAGCTCCATTTACCTTTAAGGATCCGGTAAGATACCCCGAACTATTTTTGATGGAACCCAGCGTAAAAGGATCAAGCAAAATCAGCGGGATACGTTTAACATCTGCATCCAACCCAATCGCATTAGATGCAATATTATACTCGCCATCCGCAGTCAGTTCATTCCCCTGCCCTTTCAAAGCAAGGCCAATATCAATTACTGGCCGATCTGAAGTTTGCTCCGCAGTCAGTTCTATCTGACCGATTAAAGAATCATTGACCATCAGATCATCTACTTGTAAATCCGCCAGGTAATGTAGGTTTTTACTTATATCATTTAGGATGATACTTCCGTTAAGTAAGCCTCCAAAGTCAAAGCCATCAATATTGGTTAGGGCAGACACCTCTCCAAGCTTAAAGTTTTTGAAATCAACCGCAATAGGTGTATAGTCTTTATCCGTAGAGCGATCAAAAGAGGTGATAGTTAATACCTGGTCGTTTTTAGAGATATCAAAGTCTTTTATTCGCAGATAACCTGTACCAAATAAAATATCCTGCTCCGGATTGATATTCCATAACTGTTGATCTATCAATAGACTGTCGTTCATCCTGAGTCGATATAAATCTCCCTCCGGACTAAGTATACCTCCCCAGACAAATGCTGTTTCTTCCTGAGGATTATCAAATTTCAGTTGAGCGGATAATTGATTATTGGCAAAAGAAGTTTCTATGATCGGATTCAAAATTGTAGTTGCTCCATTACTCAACTTCGATATCTTAAAATTACTCCCTAGCAATTTGGTATCACCACTTGACCTCCATCTCAGACTATCCATCGTCCAACCAGCTACCTCTATCAAAGGAATATCTAAATTAGCTTTCAATGTTTTCTCACTGGTCCTAAAACTTCCAGTTAATATCGCTGAATCTAACTGTGTCAATACATCCGTAAACAATTGAGTAACACGAGTTGGATCATAAACCTGAATTTTAAATCGCAGATCCTGATCTGGCAATTCACGCTGTGCATATGGTTCCAGCGCCAATTCTTCTGGTTGATCAATCGGAGAAATAAAATTTTCAACAGGGAAATAATCATTAATATAATTCTTGAAAATTACTGGCACATCCATTAATCGAAAATCTCCCTCAAAATTTGCCACCAACAAATCACTTTTGATCTCTAACACTTTTTCATTTTGCTCGGGAGTTTTCGCCTTAACGATCAGACTATCCAAATAAAATGTCTGGACAGTATCACTCATGTATAAATCTTTAACGATTGCGCTTCCTAAAAATGCATCAATATTATTACCCGTAAAATTACTTTCAATCGCAGCACTGACCCGCAGTGGAATATCTGAGAGATTTAATGCAGACAGATCCAGTGTATCCAAATTTACTTCAAACTCAAATATGGGAGCATCCTCATTCAAATCAACAAGCCCGCGAAAATCAAAGGTCAAATTTTGATCTTCCATACCCGCTTCCCCTCTAAACTGCATATCTTCCAGTGTGCCATTTATTTTTATTCGCTGATAATTATATCCGCTGAAATGAAGATTACTTATCACCGCATCGACACGTGTATCAAGACTATCCAATACTATCCCCTGCCCTTCCAGACTAGCTTCGAGGGAAGTAGTTCCGAAAGTTGTAGTATCCTGAAGAAACTTTCCCAGATCAAATGATTCCAATTCGATCTTTCCATCATAAGTCGCATCGGAATAATCCTCGTTAAAGTTGATTCCGATATTAGTTTGCAAACTTCCAATCGCTGTTGTTAAAATCCCCTTAGTGAAAAATTCTGTCAGGCCACCTTTTAGCAAGCCACTATAATTAATGCGCTGCATATCATATAATCCCGGAGGCAAAGCAGCCGGTGTAAAAAAAGCAAGATCTTCCGCTCGGGTGCTTAGACTATCTATCTCCAAATCAAATCGTAACTGATTCACTGCGCTAAGATTTGTAATCCATCCATCTGATTTAAAGCTTGTGTTTGCATCAGTTTTTAAGGTCAATTGCTTAAAACCTATGCTATCCGCATTCCCAGCTATTTGGCCAGACAACTGAAGCCTACCCAGACTATCAATCATATCTGGAAGATTCAAAACTGGTAGTGAGGTCCGTAGCTTTTTGTAATTCAAATTTAATTGTTGAACATTCATATCAAAGCCCAATGCTTCCGGAGTGGATAAGCGACGTATTGCACCAGAGGTACGAAGGTTCAAGATGTTTCCAATTTGAATTTTTAAATTATCGACCTGTGCATTTGCTTGTACAAGCGATAGCTTTCCATTCAGTCGAATAGATTCGGAGATTCTATAATCTTTTGGGATATAAGGGATAAAATATTCAAGGTCCTGAAGTGCTAGTTCACTTTCAGAAAAACGAGTTTCTAGGTTAACCTCAGTTATAAAATCATTCAGCTTACTCCAATCAGAAAACTTAAGATTGGATGTATTTTTTATCGTACTATTGGGAGTTACAAACACTAGTTGATCCACAATAATCTCCTGAAGATTCATACTGAAATCGACTTTTCCATCACTTAATACTAAACCACTATGATCTTTCGCTGCCAGAGTTTGCAAACTAAAATCCATTGCAGTGCTATCCCAACTAAAATCACTGACATTAAGTATTATTTCGTCCATCGCCAGATGGTTTACATCAAAGCGTTCGGGTAATGATTCCACATTCTCTACCCAGTAGCGCACTTCGCCATCTCCGATTTTCAATTCATCGGCAACCAGATCCCAACCAGTATACGGAAAAGCTAAGGGCGTCGATTCGGTAGATCCCGGCATACTTATCATTGACAAATCGGCCAAGGGCTCTGTTAGATTTATTTTATTAACATGAACCTTCTGCCCTCCCAAATCTAAGTGATCAACATCAATAATTGCCTTGGGCAATCGCGTGGCGAAATACAATTGTTGAACACTATCCTTATAAGTAAAATTAATATCTGTGAAGTTTAGCATGCCAACCTGAATATCCCAGTTTGCTCCACTGGCGGATGCATCGGGAGCGGGAGCGGTGGAATCAGAGGCGAAAGCCTCTAGAATAAAATTAAAATTAAACAAGCTATCCGTAGCACTTTTGCTAATATTAGCACTAAGGTCATTGACCTCTACATTATCAAGATGAATGCTTTGCTTAAGTAAGGAAAATAATCCGATGTCGGCTGATAGTCGGTCAATCGAAAGTAATGTATCTCGATTATGATCTTCTGTATAGACCTCTTCAATGGTGACCCTATTAAAAAAATCAAACTCTACCCGTCCTATCCGCACCTCCGTACCCAGAGTTTTGGAGAGTGAAGTGGTTATCTTCTGGACAATAAAATTTTGAACTGGAGCTTGTTGAATTGCGATCCAAAGTAACAAAAGGAGTCCAAGTAGCACCAGGACTATCCAGGTAAATATTTTAAATATCTTTTTCAAAAATTGGGTTCTATCAAGGATGGAAGAAAATCCTTACTACAACGAAAATAAGGAAA
>JAHDHW010000124.1:8347-16407 GCA_020631105.1 Saprospiraceae bacterium
ATAATTACTCCACCAACCCAGATATAAGGATTTTCGTACCATTCCGGCTCTCCAATACTTACATCAATATCTAGTAATTCTCCATCTTGTGTAAAAGCAGAAAAACTTACCAGCATCAGTGCAAATATAGAAGTAACTCGGTTAACAAATTGATCTTTTATATTTGTGGAAGTCGTCGGCGTATCTGTGGGTTGCCCTAAATCCGGGCGATTCGTATCAGGTGTTTGAGGGGCAAAAGGGTGATCCTTCTTAGTCGTACTTTTATCACTATGATTAAAGCTTTTCGATTCGTTATTTTTCATCTTTTTAGTAGATATTTGGTTCGTTACTAAAAAGGATCACTGGTCTATTTGTTCAGAAATATATTAAGAGGCCCTTATTAATTTCCTTTTAGGATCACTACCAAAGTGTATATTAATCCTGGAACGAAGAAGAGGATAGTCAAGAGTAAAGAAATCCAGAAGCGGTTAGTAATTCCATCGTAAAGCGCCATTGCTAATGGTGGAATAAAAATACCGATCAAGACTAATAATAAAGTATCAGAGCTAGCACCATCCGCTTTTGCTTTTTTCAAAGCTTTTCTAAGTTCTTTCTTTTTTGCTCTTTTTTCTTTTTTGCTCAGGCTTTTCCAATGTTCTTTCGCTGCTGCTTTTTCTTCTTCAACTGCCACTGAAGTTTTATTTTCATTCGCAGGTACGACAACCGCTGACAATGGGGTTCCAAATGCGAAACATAGTATCATAATGTTGAGTGCGATGATTTTTTTCATAGTAGAAATTTTTAGTTTAAGGTGTTTGATAAATTATGATGTTATTTTTTTATAATCATATTCAGATTGCAACGCTTGTTTACTCACCTTCAAAAATACTTTTCTTTCCCGCTCTAATACTTGATAATATTGATCAGCACAAGCCTTTTGGCGAATCAAGTAATCTATTCCGTCAATTATCTTCGACACTACCAGTTGATCATGAGCAACATAAGTACGCAACTCCCCGAAGGTATAAAAAATCAATTGATCGAAAGACATCAAACATTGAGAAACCCTTCCGGTTTTTTCATTCTCATCATCTGTAGACTCGAAAAATATTTTATCATCCAACTGCATTCGTTTTGCAATGAGTAATGTCAAATAATTAATGGCCAGTAGTGCCGTCCCCGGGTCATTGATACCGGGACTCATGGCTTTCAGTGCAATTTCTGTAAGATTCTTTATTGTGGAAAAATGGGAAGAGTTAACACTTTCATTCACATTAAAATGGAGGCAGTTTATTAATTTTTCCTGATCTGCCTCATTTAATGGTCGGGATACTTTATAGGCTAAATCTCCTTTACGTAAAAACAAACCTATCGCTTGTTGAATCTCAATATGTAAATCCAACTCTTCTGCCATATTCAATAATGAATCCATTGAAACAGATACTAAATAACCTGATCGATCAGCATGTAACTCATGTAATACCGGGAGATCATGATTCGGATTAACAGCATCTTCTTTTTGAAGTTTTTCTAAATCCCGAACCCCATCATCGTATAGATTTTTTACAATATTGCTAATCTGAATACTCTCAGAAATAGAGTGAATAAAATAGATAAAAAGAATCAGGCACATAATACTTAAGAGGATACCTAATAGAATTGACAGGGAGGGAATAGTATATTTTCCTTCGCCCGGCAGTACATTGATACTACAGAGAATTGAAAACAGAATAGTCCCCAAATAAAACCCTAATACAATCTGATGTTTTTTATTAGTGATTAATCCAGGTAATAATCGTGGGGAATAATTAGAAGAAGCCTGATTCAGTAAAATCATGACCATCGAAAAACTAAATACCATCAGGGATATTATCCCTCCGATCATAGTGTTCAATATACTTCTTGCAGTATCAGGATCATTGATCACCAGAATGGGTAGTTTATCCAACAGGGACTTCGTCATGAGCTGCTCTTCAAGCGCTATTGACAGTACACCAAGAACTGTTAGTCCTGCGGCTAAAATTGCCGGATAAAAAGCAATACTGTTGCGTACAAATAAAAGGCTACTTAAAAACTGACGGACTAGTTTACTCATTAAGATTATTTTCTGGTTCCGAAAATTCTTGTTCGCACTCTGAATACGCTAGACAGTCTAAACCTTTCTTTATTCAGACTATTAGAGAATTTATTTTCTTTGTCGTAAAGCTGGCTACTCATCAGCAATGCAAATGGTTTTAACCAGTCCACCTCTCCACAGATAATTCGGATAATCGCAATTATTGGCAATGCCAATATCACTCCGGCTACACCCCATAAATATCCTCCTACGATCAAAGCAATAACTGCTGCCATCGGATTGATACTCACGGAGTCACCTACTACTTTAGGAGTAATAAGGTTTCCTTCTATTCCTTGTATAACCGAATAATAAATAATGACGGCTATCGGTTGCCAAACTGTTCCGGCAGTTGCTACCGCATACAAGAAAGGTAGCAAGCCTCCGATGATCGTTCCTGCATAAGGAATAATAGTTAGCAGCGCTGCTAAAAAGCCCCACAGTATCGGACGTTCTATTCCTATAAAAAATAGCCCTATACTATTCAACGTCCCCATGATCAACATCACTAAGCCTAGACCAAAAAGATATTTTTGTGCAACACTTTGAATTTTTTGTAAGGTAAAAGTCACTTCTTCCTGTGCATCAATACGAAACTGTGCAATAAAGAAATTTTTGATTCCAGTACGGTAATACAAAAAGAAATAAGTGTAAAGGATCGTCAAAAAAAGGTTAAGGACAATCCCTGGAGTTGAGCTTAATCCTGTTTGCACAAACCCAACCGTACCATCAATTAAATCATTGATACTACTATTAATTTGCGAGCGATCCATCAATCCCGTTTCTCGCCCTTTTATGTACAAATAGCTCATCACTTTATCCACTCCTTCTTTAAGCTCATCTCCAATAGTTGGTAAACCCTGAAATACTTCTGCAACTTGAATGGAAAACACAAGCAGTATCCCGGTTACAGGAATAAGAACAGTGAGAAAACTCAGAATAATTGAAAGGAAATCTATCTTAATATATCGTTCAAAAAAATGAACCAGAGGTTTTAGCATAAATGCGAAGAGGACTGCAAAGGTAAGCGGCAGCAGAATAGCTTTAGCTGTTATTACAAAATAAGTAAATAATGTAATAATGATCATAAAATAAGCTAAGCGCTGTACACTGAAATAAGGCTTATTAACTTCAGTTTGAGCAGGAGGGTTTTTCATCTTTGATTATTTTGGATTCTTTGATTAGGTCAGTTCGTTAATTACAATCAGAGGCGAACGTCATAAAAAGGAGTAGATAAACTGATCTGAAGTTTCGCTACAACGTAATAACTAGTGTTCAGTTCAATTAACGGGAGGAAATAAAAAAACGGAATCTAAAGTATTTATTAGGTGAGTACTTTAAGATTCCGCTTTGAATATTGAGAGGTAAAAGAGTATAGGCGTTTTTGTGTTTATTGCATAGTACAATTAGTTGTTGAACCTAAATTATATCATTGACTATGCTCTTCTTAATGTATCATCACCGTATTGTTTGATGATCATTTGCTTTAATTGTTTGCGTGCATAGAAAATTCTACTTTTCACAGTGCCGATTGGAAGATCCATATCCGCTGCAATTTCATCGTATTGAAATCCCTGGAAAAACATTAAGAAAGGTTTTTTGTACTTAAGGTCTAGTTGATTCATGATCCCATTCAATTCTCTACGAAGTACCACTTGCTCGCCATTCCCTTCTGTTGTTGGCTTATTTGACAAGTGTACAATATCTTCGATTGGTTGTTCCACACGGTTACGTGTTTTCCGCTTACGGTAATGATTGATGTAAGAGTTGTACATAATTGTAGTCATCCAGGATTTAAAGTGTGTTCCGATTTTAAAACGTTCACGTGCCTGGAATCCTCGCATTAATGTTTCCTGCATTAAGTCTTTTGCATTTTCACGGTTCTTTGTCAATTTCATAGCAAATCCAAATAAAAGGTCTTCAATCTGATCAACTTGGTTCTTAAAATATACGCTTGTCATTATTATTTAAATTTTAGGTTCAGAAAATAGGAGTAATTAAAATTGCAGCGATAATCGCTGTCTTGCAGGGCTTAAGCGACTAATGATTTTGACGATGCTGCTTGTGGTTGATAGTAACGATTCACAAAGGTGAAGTACGACTGCTTCACTTGAAAGTGCATCTCATAAAGTAATGTGGTCTCCTGGATTAGTTGCTTTAGTGTTCCATCCTGATAAGCAGCCTTAAGACGAACAGGACGCATGCTAAGGATGCTTTTCAATCGTTGCTCTATATCTTCAGCAACTTCGATGAGCTTGCATTGTCTTTTGATAAATATTAGACAATCTTTTCTAATTGTAGGAGAAAGTGCTCGTTTGGCAATGCTAGTTAGTTGATCCAAACTTTTGTCCATCTCCTCCATTCGGTAGTTAACTAACTTCAACATCTGATTAATACCTAAATCCTTCAATAAAGGACGAGTAGAAATCTGAGGGATAAAAGCGGTCATAGTTTTAATGTATTTTGGTTTAGCGTATCGTTTATTTTTTTTGATGTGATACACTTTCATCTATTCAAAGCGCGTGCCAAAGTTATAACTATTTGAATATCAATTATTTACAAGCTTTTTCAAAAAATATTTTTTCTGATATTTCAGGAAAATGATTATATTTCATCAAAATTTATCTTATATTGCACCTGAAAAAAGGAGTATTAAAAAAATATTTTTATCAGATCTCTTGACCAGATCTTTTAAATAAAAAATATTGTCTTACCTTTCTTTTTCTGAGCCCTTCATAATACTGAAGCTGTCTTAACAGCAACGCTGATAGTATCTTATACCGCTTGCCCTTATCCGGTAGGCCAAACTATCCAAAATGGAAAATGAAGACCGTATTAACCGTACTTTAGGGGTGCTCATGGAAGCAACAGAAGTAATGCAAAACGGAGTAATCTGGCTCAGCTCCGAAGGCAATATCATAGGCATTAATTCCTCCTATGCTAATGATTTGGGATACGAAAGTAAAGAGGCATTTGAGCCAAAAACTATTTTCGAGGTCAATCCAACCACTTCACTACTTTCCTGGAAACGACTCTGGAAGCGACTAAAACAGGAACAACACTTCTCTATCGAAACGGAGCAAATAAATGTAGACGAGTTGATTTATCCCGTCACCATGAATGCTATTTATTTAGAGTTTGGTGACACACAGGTCTGTATGGGAGTGATCCATAATCTTATGGAGGCTAATAGGTATAAAGATTTACTCGACTTAACTTCGGAGTTAGTTCAGGTCGGAACCTGGGAATGGGATTTAGTGAAGGATGAATTTTTCTTTAATCAACAGTTATATGAGCTATTAAAAATTCCAAAAAGCTTTGAGCTTAATCGGAACACTATCAAAGAACTGATCAATAGTCGATTAAGTCCTTCGGAGGCGGAGGCTTTATTGAATAAATCAAAGCAGGCTATATCGGAGGGAACCGATTTTGAGCTCGAAGTGGCCATAGAATTAGAAAAAAATACTTTTGAAAATTTCACCATAAACGCACGTCCGGTCTGGTTAGAGGATCAAACGATCAAGATTTACGGAACCATTCAAAACCTAACTAAACTTACCCAAAGAACAGATGACCTTTACTTTACGCGTTTTTGCATGGACAATGCAAGAGACATGATTTATTGGGTAGAGCCCAATGGTCAGATTACTTATGTCAACGATGCGGTTTGTAAGACCCTTGGCTATTCTTACGAAGAAATGATCAATAAAAACATTATTGACCTGGTAGAAGAATCCAACCTGGAAGAAGCGAATGAGCATTGGGAAGCCTTAAAAAAAGAGAAACAACTAGAGATTGAAGTTGAGCATATAACTAAAGACGGACGCCTCATACCTGTCTCAATATCAGCAAATTATATACTATACAAAGGTAGAGAATTCAATTGCGCTTTTGCCCGGGACCTTTCAAAAAAGAAAAAGCGAGACCTTCAAATCAGGCTAGCTAAAAAAACCCTTGATCAATCCAGCGAAATTATTTTCTGGTTAAATCGAGATGGTTCGTTTTTGTATTTCAATGATGCATTTGTTGAACAGTCTGGTTATTCAAAAAAGGAAATAGAACAAATGAAAGTTTTTGATTTCTTCTCTGATACCAATCCGGAAATATTTAACAAAGGATGGGAAAAACTAAAAAGACAGAAGAAGCTAGATTCTTTTGAGCGGAAACTTAATCTGAAAAACGGTACCATAATGGTCGGAGAGATGACCGTAACTATGATTCAACACAATGGTGTTGAATATACTTCTAATATCCTACGCGACATCGGCGATCGTAAAAAACGGGAAGACAAAATTGCCAATCAACTTATAGAAATTGAAGCTTTGCATGCCGCAGCGGCAGCTGAAAACATGGTATTAAAGGAGGAGCTAAATGATGACTTCAACTTCAGTAATATTATCAGTAGAGATCCAAATTACAAAAAGGTACTACGCCAGGTTCAACAAGTAGCCGATACGGATGCTACGGTATTAATCCTCGGAGAAACAGGAACCGGAAAGGAACTATTGGCAAGGGCTGTTCATCAGCTTAGCGAAAGGGAGGATCGGCCAATGATAAAGGTAAACTGTGGTGCTTTGCCCGAAAACTTAATTGAGAGTGAGTTATTTGGCCATGAAAGAGGTGCATTTACGGGTGCGCATCAAAGAAAAATCGGAAAATTTGAGCGTGCAGATAAAGGCACTATTTTCCTCGATGAAATTGGAGAACTGCCGCTTGACCTCCAGGCTAAACTATTAAGAGTGTTGCAGGAAGGAGAGTTTGAAAGGGTTGGGGGTACAGAATTACTGAACATTGATGTTCGAATTATTGCCGCAACCAACCGAAACCTTGAAGCACTCGTTGCTGAAGGAAAATTCAGAGAAGATTTATTCTATAGATTAAATGTATTTCCAATCACCAACATCCCTCTAAGGGAGCGAAGAGAAGATATCCCCGTTTTGGTTAAATACTTCGTTGAAAAGTATAGTAAAAAGCTAAATAAAGAAATTTTAGAAATATCTAAGCGAGGACTGAACAAACTAATGGCCTACGACTTTCTAGGTAACGTAAGGGAGTTGGAAAACATGGTCGAAAGATCAATAATCCTAACTCGCTCAAGCATTTTAGATTTTAACAATACTATATTCAAACAAAATAAAAACACTTCCAAAAAGGCTAGTTTTCAAACACTAGACGAAAGCCAGAAGACGCACATAATTAAAGCCCTCCAGATAACCAATGGTAAAGTAAGTGGGGATGACGGAGCGGCTGCATTACTCGGAATTAATGATAAGACTTTAACCTCAAGGTTAAAAAAACTCGGAATCAATCGCAGAGATTATTCGAAGTAGAAAGATTACATTTCATCCATTGATGAAATATCAGGAATTAAATAATAATTAATATATATAACAAAATGATTATCAACCCTTTAAAAAGGGTACACTTTTTGAACAGTAATCATTATATTAGAGTCCTATAAATTTGAATTCTTTAAGTAAATACCGCCCCTTAACGCAAGAGCTGTTTGATAATGATATTATCAATGAGAGTAAGCCTGCTATCCTTGTATTCGCTGCTGAGTGGTCAGGTACTGCAGAGATGATGCACAGTATTGTCGAACGTATTGCCAACTCAAAGGAGCAAGATCTAACGATTAACTTCTTTAGTATTGACGTTGATAAAATGTCTAATATCGCGAGCTTCTTTGGGGTTAGTATAGTACCTACAGTTATTTTTATTCAACATGGAGAGGTCATTAACAAGGTTCAGGGACTAGTTTCCTCCAGTAAATTCAAGAAACTTATTAATTTAGCCTTTTCCGACCCCATAGCCTAAAAATAAGAACCCAATTCTATTACTTACATAGACCTTTTGCATGACTACGCCGTTAAGAGTAATGATTCTTGAAGATCGAACACCCGATCAAACCCTTATCAAAAGACAAGTAAATAAGTACCGTCAGGATTGTCTTTTTCTTGTCGCA
>JAHDHW010000319.1 GCA_020631105.1 Saprospiraceae bacterium
ACTTAAGCTTTCGGGATACTTTGTCTTGTAATATCTTAATGTCTATGCGCAAGTCCTTTTTACTCCTGTTTATTTCCTTCCTTTCAATTAATTTCCTCATTGCACAAAAATCTACCTTGAGCGGAATTGTCATAGATGCCGACAATGGTGAACCTTTAATCGGTGCTACGGTAAAGGTGGGCAAAATTGGCGCTTTCACTAATTTTGATGGGCGCTATACGATGGAAGTTGACGATGGGACTTACTCAATAGAGATTTCTTATGTAGGTTACGAGCCCGTTACCGATGAAATAACGATTAAGGGAAATACCCAAAAAGATTTTGAAATCGGAAGTACCTTAATCTTAAATGAAGTTGTTGTGGTCGCGGATATTGCGATTGAACGAGAAACGCCGGTGGCCTTCTCTAATATACCCACGATTAAATTAGATGAAGAACTCGCTGGTCAGGACCTTCCTATGATTCTTAACTCGACTCCGGGCGCTTACGCGACCCAAAGTGGTGGTGGCGACGGTGATGCAAGGATTACTATCCGTGGCTTTGATCAGCGTAATATCTCCGTGATGTTGGATGGTATCCCAGTAAACGATATGGAGAATGGCTGGGTGTTTTGGTCCAACTGGTTTGGCTTGGATCTGGTCACACAGACCATGCAGGTACAACGTGGTCTTGGTGCTTCAAAACTATCTGTACCTTCCGTCGGAGGAACGATCAATATCCTGACCAAAGGTATTGATTCAAAACGTTCGATTCGTTTCAAACAAGAGGTGGGGAATAATGGTTATCTGCGTTCAACTTTTGGGATCAACACTGGACGTCTGAATGGAGGTTGGGGTATATCTGCCGCAGGATCCTACAAAGAGGGAGATGGCTGGGTAGACGGTACGTTTACCAAAGGTTATTTTTATTACCTGCGAATAGATAAAGAATTAGGCGCACATCGCCTGAGCTTTTCAGGATTTGGTGCACCACAAGAACATGGTCAACGACCATTTACAACAGAAATTGGACAGGTAGATACGGATTACGCCAATGATGTTGGGGTTAACAGTGAAGCAATCGACGGTTTAGCGATTAAAAATTTAGGCCGCCGCTATAATGAGCATTGGGGCTTCCTTAACGGAGAGGTTGTCAACACCCGAAAAAATTATTACCATAAGCCGCAGTTAAGCCTTCGTCATAGCTGGCAAGGAAATGAGCGGTTTTATTTATCTAATGTGGCCTACTTATCCATTGGTGATGGTGGAGGAACAGCAGCTGAAGGTGCCGGAATACCTCGTACAGAAAATCAATTATTGGACTTGGATAAAGCCGTTGAAAATAATCAACCAACGATCTTTAACCCTGATGGCTTATCAAATACGATCTTGCGCTCCAGCATTAATAATCACTTCTGGGTCGGATTCCTCTCTACAGCAAAGTATGACCTTAAGCCAGAACTTTCTCTTTCTTTCGGAATTGATGGAAGATACTATCAAGGAGATCATTACCGAGAGGTATATGACTTGTTAGGAGGTACTGGTTTTGGACCCAATAGTTTGCAAGAAGGCGATCGCTTTGATTATGATTATACCGGATTTGTTCGCTGGGCAGGAGTATTTGCCTTAGCAGAATACAAGCAAGACCGATGGGCCGCATTCGCAAATGTTTCTGCTGCTTATAACTCTTATGCAATGGAAGATCATGTTAAGATGCAGGAACTCGACTGGGTAAACATCCCCGGAGCAACCATCAAAATGGGAGCAACCTATAAAATCAATAATGGAAATAGTGTTTTCTTCAATACTGGCTTTTTAAGTAAAGCGCAACGATTTACTAATGTGATTAACACTAATCGTTTTGGAGATCAAATTTCTGTTTTTAATAATTACGATAACGAAAATACGCTTGCCTTCGAATTGGGCTATAGTTTTAAGAGCTCGATTTTCTCAGCGAATATTAATACTTATATCACGGGATGGAAAAACAAGCCACTAGACCGTACACCAACCGTTGCACTTGATCCAAGTGATCCGGAATCGGAACGAATTGCGCTGAACGTTCCGGGAATTGATGCTTTACACCAGGGGATTGAACTTGATTTTGCATTCAAGCCAACTGATAAGATATCAATTGAAGGACTTGCCTCCATCGGTGACTGGAAGTGGAACAGTAGTTCTACGGCATCCATTGAATTACCGAATGGTGTATTCTATGAGTACGAGTTTGATGCTAAAGGTGTACATGTGGGAGATGCTGCGCAGTTACAATTCGGAGGTCTGGTTCGGTACGAACCGATCCGGGGATTATATTTTAAATTAAACGGAACGTGGTTTGGGAAGAACTTTGCGGATTTCCAACCGGAAGATCTTCAGGGGGTGAATGGCGGCCGTGAATCCTGGGAGTTACCAAGTTACTTTATTACTTCTGCTCATGCGGGGTACTACTTTAAAGTTAAAGGAATTGGGATGAATATTCGTGCGAATGTACTTAACCTTTTAGATGAGGTCTATGTGAGTGATGCACGGAATAACGATAGTTTTAATTCTCCGGCGTTCAACGATTACGATGCGAAATCTGCTTCTGTTCACTTTGGTCAGGGCCGTCGCTGGAACGTGTCATT
>JAHDHW010000125.1 GCA_020631105.1 Saprospiraceae bacterium
AAAAATAAGGTGGAAGATATAAACGAAATCCGCATTTATTTATATCTATCCACCCTACTATACGAGTATGTACTACTATGATTTTACTAAGTGCTCGACTCGTAAAACAACATGCTATGCTCTTTGTATGACTTCTTTCTGTGTTTACTGGATTTAATCTAAGGTCTTCGAATGACCATCGGCCTTACCAGCGTTCCTTCTGTTGAATTTATGCTTAGGAAATAAGCACCTTCTGGTAAATATTCAAGGTTTATATTTTCATGATTCGCTGAGGTGACCGCATGATAAACTAACCTCCCGTAAGTATCATAGATCTCCAGCCTTGCTGATTCGACGCAAGTACCCAGGTCTAAACGAAAGACTCCTGAACTCGGATTAGGACTCACCGTCAAATGATGGTCGATACATAGTCCGTCCGTTGTCGAGGTAGTCATTTCAATCTCTACTTCCTGAACGCTCCTGCAATCATTCGCATCAATTACTGTAACGGTATACAGGCCACCATGACTTACAATTAAATCCTGTGGATCATCGAAGTCGCCGGTCCCGTCATTGTCCCAGTCGTACTGGTAAGGAGGTATACCTCCTTCAACATTTAGATCAATAAATAAATCTGATGAAGTTCCTTTTGATTTTGTTGTTGTGCTTAGTTGGATCGGAGCAGGGTTGATCAGCGAAAAAGTTTGATGAATACTACAGCCCCAGATATCATTGATCCTTACCTGGTAATTCCCTTCTGCCAGATTATCCTGATCTTCGGCGTCATCAAAATCACCAATGCCATCCATGTCCCAGTCATAGGTAAATGGAGCATTCGTACCTGTCGTTGATAAGAGGATAAATCCGTCATTGGTATCGTGACACCTTGGATTTTGGATATCCGTAATTTCCAGGGCCAGATCATCGATTACAGTTATATTAAAACTGCAGGTGTTGGTGGTGTCCTGAGTATTATTTACGGCCAGGTATTTTACTTCAGTTGTACCCAGAGGGAAAATTGATCCACTCTCAAAATTAGAACTTACCGTCCTGCTACAATCTCCGGAAAACTCTTCCCATTCCGCTGTTCCTTTACAACCTGCTGTATTGGTATTGATAATAATATCGGCGGGACAATTAAAAGTGAAAGGGGCTTCAATTACCGTAATGGTAGACAAACAAAAAGAAGTATTGTCCAAAGCATCGCTTACCCATAAAGTGTCGATAAGTATTCCGACATCGCTACAATCAAAGGTTGTTTTTGAAGCTTCAAAAACGATCGTAGAGCAATTTCCTGAAGAGCCATTGTCCAGCATCTCCGGGGAAATGCTGGCATGGCCTTCCTCAGTTAAATTAATATTAATGTTTTTACAAATGGAAACCGGAGCCGTTTGATCGTGTCCCTTGTCCTCAATTGCCCAGCCAAAATTTTCTTGTATGAAAGCTCTTGCTTCCCAGCCAACACAGTAGATACTATTTCCGCCGTGAAAGTTGACACTATCTTGTAGTTCTAGTGTACTCCAAGCTATCAGTAAACTATCATAGTTTGCGGTTGAGAGATGCGCATAATTGAAGATGCGATTCATTGAAGTTACCTTGCTAACATCCCAGTTGGCCAGGTTTTGATCGAATCCCTCATTCTGTTCAAACATAGAGTTCATGGAGGTAACCTTACTGACATCCCAATCTCCAATGTCTTGATTGAAAGCATTTGCTGCTTTGAATGTGTTTTGCATGAGCTCCACATTACCCACATTCCAGTTTGAGATGTCTTGGTTAAATTTAGAGGCATAAAAGAACAAGTAGTTCATATTCGTCACCTGACTAACATCCCAATCTCCGATGTCCTGATTGAACTCGCTTGCTCCGGCAAATATCCACTGCATAGAGCTTACTTTACTAACATCCCAATCTCCAATATCATAATTGAATACTTTTGCGCCTTTAAAAGCGGAAGACATATCAGTTACTTTACTAACATCCCAATTACTAATGTCTTGATTAAATGTAATTGCATCCGTAAATATCCCTGAGATCGTGGTTACCTTACTAAGGTTCCAATTGCTAATATCCTGATTGAAGTTATAGGCATGAGAAAAAGTACGGGCCATAGAGACTGCGTTTTGCGTATCCCAATTATCCAATGGTCGGTTAAATACGAAACAGTTATGAAAGAGTCCTCCAAATTGAGTGACATTACTGACATCCCAACTATTTAGGGGCTGATCAAAGGCGTTTGCTCCTTGGAACATCTTTGTCAGATTCGTTGCGGAACTCATGTCCCAGTCGTCTAAAGGTTGATTATAATTAGGGCAATTGCTTAGGGTGAAATAAAAGCTACTTATTGTACTGACGTCCCAATGGTTAATATTACTGTTAAAAGAGGTACATCCGCGAAAGGTAGACTGTAGTGAACTAACTTCCGATAGGTTGGGGGCGTCGCTTGCGCTGATGTTAAGATTGGTACAGCCTGTAAATGCATTGTCCATTGCTTTCCATTGAATTTCGGAGCCCCATTGTTCAATGTCGATGATTTTGTCTTTGTCCCCGGAACTATTAAAATAGATACCAGCGAATTCTCCTCTGATTCGAATGGTATAGGTTCCTTTTATACTGTAATTGTGGGAGGTGTCTCCGGTAACGCCGAAGGTGTCATAAACACCATCATCGTCCCAGTCAATATCGTAGTTATATGTTTTATTTGGATAAGTAGGAATAGCTATGGATGTACTATCTGAAGTACCAGGGTTATTAGTCTGCCAGGTGGAAATGAAAGCCGTTTGTGCATTTAAACTACACGTGAGAAAAATCAAAATTAAAGTAGTAATGGGCTGAATGTGGGGTTTAAATAAGTTAGAGTAGTAGATTTTTCGCATAAATGGTTTTGTTAGTCGCAGTATCTTATACCGGAGTTAGTAATTACAATTCAAAAAAATGGGGGGGTATGGTTTTTTTGAGTTACAATTGTGATACGATCTAATAGTCTGCCATGGTCAGACTATTTGCTACTTGAATCGTCCAAATAGGTACAAAATCGTCCGACAGCTACGACAATTGTCCAGATTTATAACAATATTGTCCAGTGAGTGCGACGAGAGGAGTGTTTTTTGAAACTTTTGATCTAGTTTTTATGATCTCGGAAATAAGTAGAGGGAAGTATGCCAAAACGATCCTTGAACAACTTGGAAAAGTAGCTTGGACGGTTAATACCTACAGCACTGGCTGCTGCTTTTACGGTTTTTGCTTTTCCTTCATCCAAAAGGGCTTTTGCACGGCTTAACCTTAACTCCTGGATATATTGATTCGGCGTCATCTGTGTCAAGGCCTTCACTTTTTCATAAAAGACAGAACGGCTAATATCCATATCTTCAATGATCGCAGGTAGATATAGGTCGGGGTCGGCAAGTCGATCATTGACGACAGTTTTAAACTGTTCTAACCAAAGCGCATCTTTCCTATTGAGTTGGTATTGCATATCCTCGATTTGTTTGGCTTGTGTAGCGATCAATTTTTGGTCAAGGATGATTTGTTCGGCTCTTTTCGCAGCGAGTTTTTCTAATTCGGCTTGTCTTTTTATCAATTGGTTTTCTCTGAATCGGGTGTATACCCAAATGGATAGACTAAGTAGCAGGATCAATGCTATCCAAAACCAGGCGGTGTGGTAAAAAGGCTTGGTAATAGTAATAGGAATTTCTAAAGGAGCAGCGATTAATTGGCCATTTTTCTGTACAGCTTTTATAAGTACTTTATATTTTCCTGGGTGTAAGCCGAAGAGTTGTATACGGTTATCACTACTAATATATTCTTTTGAAGTCTGATTCGCCTTAGACTGAAAATCATTTTGCTCCAGTGTATAGTAAAAATCTGTTTTGTCTGTAGGGAAGATATCCTCAATGCTCAATTCGAAATCTATAACCCTGGTGTTAGACGCCAAATGCTGTAAGTCTATAGGCTTACCGTTAGCAAGGGTGTCGTGTATTATTCGCTTTCCTAAAACAGATACATGTTCGATGACTAACTCCTTTGGATAAGGGTTTAACTTACCGTCTTTGAAGTCTTTTGGATGAAAGGAAGTTACCCCATTTTGGCTACCAAAATAGATTGTGCCATCTTTTGCTTGAAAATGCGAAATACGATTAAATTCATTGCAGGTAATACCATCTTCTTCATGATAGACATCAATCTTCCCGCTTGTTTTATCAAATCGAATAATTCCTGATACGCTACTTAACCAAAGTGCCCCAAAATCGTCCTCATAAACGGAGTAAAAATTATTATTAGGCATCCCATTGGCTTTGTTGAATTGATCCACTTTACCGCTTGCTCTATCCCATCGAATCAATCCTGTATCTTCAGTAGCCAGCCAAAAAATACCATCATCGTCCTGGTACATATGCTGAAACTTACTGGAAGGTAACCAGTTACGTCCTTTTTTATTTTTTCCGAAATGATCTAGAATCCCCTTCTCCGGATCAAATTGATAAAGGCCCTCGTTCGTACCTAACCAGATTACGCCGTTTTTATCCTGAAAGAAGAATAGGATTAATGCTTTTTGGAGGCTTTCAAATCCGTTATATTGATTGAATCGCTGAAGCTTTCCATTTTTAAAAAATGATAATCCTACATGACCAAACCAAATTCGGTGCGATTGATCCTCAAACATAGACCAAATTCTAGGGGAACCTTGGTCTCTGGTAAGATACCTTTGTGCTACTTTAAAACCGGATTCGTCTAGTTTGTATATTTCCCGATGAGCGAGCCATATGTTGGATTGATGATCCTGAAACTGGGTAAATGTCCTGAAGGGGGTTTGGATTTCTGATTTTATCAATCCTGAATTTAAATCGATGATTTTAGGCCCCTGATATGTATTTACATAAAGTAAGTCCCCGATTTTTAGGATACCGCGACATTGAAAAGCATCATTTTGAAGATCACTTCTTGATTCGGTGTACAGGTAATGTTTGAATTCTTGTGCTTGGAGTTGTAAAAGTTCTATTTCATGTTTTCCTGTCCAAAGATTTCCATTTCTATCAAGGCTTGCTACACGGACCTGGGTATCATGTTCGAATACTAGATCATTGTCAAAATTGTAGAGATAAATTCGCTGGCCTTTATGAACCCAAAACCCCTCTCGGAATGGATCAATACTCAATAGTCTTAAATCCTCAGGATTTGTACCTTGTAGAGGGAAATCCATATTCCTATAGCTACGATCCGATGATTGCTTGAAATTTTTGCATAAAGCGCCTGCTTGCCAAACCCAGAAATTATCACTGTTTCCTATTATTTGAAAGGGATGCGGTTTGAGTAAATAATCGGAATGATAGATAAGCGCTTTATTTGCATTTACCAAAGCCAAACGCCCATCCAAATTCCCAGCGAAGGTACCATCATTCAGAATACTGTTGGGTACAAAGGATGCTGGAAAATCAGCGATCTCAAATTGATTTTCTTTAGTATAAGACCAAGTCTGCCCATTAACGTTAAAAAATAACTGATGATTCGGGCCACTAAAAAAATGATTGATATGCTCTATTGCAAATGGAAACTGGTCCCCAAAGTGATCATTGACATTACTCATACTATCAATCTCAGGGCTGAGCAAATTTATAGACTGAACATTGTTTGTTCTTCCATCACTCTTGGTATTAAATAACCATAAAATACCTGACTGATCCTGATGTATGAAGTTTACAGCTTTGTTCAATAGTTGGTTATCATCTTTACTCCATTGTTTCCAATTGTAACCGTCATAAAAATTCAAACCGTCTTCTGTTCCAATCCACATTCCTTTTTCTGCTGATAAAAAGGAGAGTACCCGATAATGAGAAAGCCCTTCCTCAACGCCTATTTTTCGAGTATTGGCAAAATAAGTTTGACCTGATGCAGGAAGGTACAACATACAAAGGTATGCGATGATAAATATTCGGATACAAGAGGTCATAAAGAATAATTGCGTCAAATAACTTACAGTAAATTTACGTGGAAAATCAACGGAGGTTACCTTGAGTTTTAAGTGTAGTGAACTTATAAAAATTAAAGGCCACAAAATTGATGGTCAATCACCTTTTACGCTTTTTTAAAAATCATCTTCCGGCACCATCGATCATTTTTTTTACTTACCTTTGGGCCTGCACTTTGGTGCACTACCTATCTGAATAAAATCCTGACCTTATTCCCTTATCAAACTTTAAATAAACCAATGTTAGGTCCATTCTTTGTAGGAGAATGGAGGAGAGATGATTGATTAACAACTAATTAACCCGAATAGATATGTTAAATATAAAAGCATGCATCTTTGATTTGGATGGCGTTATTGTCGATACCGCGGGGTATCACTTTAAGGCATGGCGACGATTAGCAAACGAATTAGGTACGGATTTCACCAAAGAAGATAACGAGAAGCTTAAAGGGGTAAGCCGTAGAGGATCTCTTGATCTTATTTTGAAGTGGGGGAATCTGACGATCCCGGAGGAAGAGAAAACAGCTTTGACGGACCGCAAAAATGGTTGGTATGTTGAGCAAATCAATAAAATGACAGCCGAAGAAATTTTGCCGGGTGTAGAACGCTTTCTTGCAAGTCTTAAAGAACGTGGAATTAAAATTGGCCTGGGATCAGCCAGCCGGAATGCTCCAAATATCATTAAGCGAGTAGGATTAGAAGAATATTTTGATTCTATGATCGATGGCGGGATGGTCTCAAAAGGCAAACCTGACCCCGAAACATTCCTTAAAGGAGCAGCTGCACTTGGCGTATTGCCAGCCAATACTATCGTTTTTGAAGACGCTGCAAAAGGAGTGACTGCTGCCATAGATGGCGGAATGCTCGCCGTTGGAGTAGGGAAAGAGGAAGTACTAGGGCATGCACATTTTGTGGTTCCTGGCTTCGAAAACCTTGAATACGATGTCTTACTGGAGATTTTACAAGAACGGATGCTACCTATTCAGAATTAAAATAATCCAGGTTTCATCTGCCATTCTCCTAAAGATTCGCGAGCTTTGCACGCAGTTTATTCAGCACAGGATTGTTTTTATTATTCGCTGATCCCGATATTTATCGGGGCGATAATTATCGGAGCCACCGCTGATCTAACATTGATCAGAGCAACTATTAAAAAATATTAAAAAGTCTGGCAAGACTATAAACCCTATTTGACCATAATTGTGAACTCCAAGACACAAGATTAGTCTTAGTAAAACTAATAACAACAGTATTTATGAAAAACTACCTTAAACACGATGCCTGGAACATTATTGAGGAAGGGTTCCATCGTAAGCACAACCAAATCAGTGAAAGTATTTTTAGCTTAGGAAATGGTCGAATGGGCCAGCGCGCTAATTTTGAAGAATACTTTAGTGGAGAGACCTTACAAGGGAACTATGTGGCAGGTATTTATTATCCGGACAAAACCCGAGTTGGTTGGTGGAAGATTGGATACCCTGAGTATTTCGCTAAAGTGTTAAATGCTGCAAACTGGAACGGCATCTACATCGAATTTGATGGAGAGGTATTCGATTTAAATAAATGCGAGGTAAATGATTTTTATCGTGTCCTCAATATGAAGGAAGGCTACCTGGAGCGTCGTTTTGAAGCGACTTTAGTGAGTGGAAAGATCGTCAAAGTGGTAGCTCAGCGTTTCTGTAGTATTGTTGATGATCAGGTAGGTGCAATCCGTTATAGCTTTACACCAGTAAATTTTTCAGGGCCGGTTAACATCAATCTGTTCGTTGATGCGGATGTCGTGAATGAGGATTCCAACTACGATGAAAAATTCTGGATCGATGTCGCTACAGACACCGAAAACGACCAGGCTTACGTTATCGCTGAAACTAAGAAAACAGCCTTCCAGGTTGCCACCGGAATGCGATTTGGGGTAACTGCAGATGGCGAAGCAGTAGACTATAAAGTGACCCATGTCAAACGAGAGAAGTACGCAGCCTGTGTGATTGACTTTGACTGTGAAGAAGGAAAAGAGGTAGTTATTGATAAGATCGCTGCGAATCTTTCTTCTATGAATTACGAGAAAGATGCTTTAATGGAAAACTGCCAAAAGGTAGTTAACGCAGCATACGAAAAAGGCTTTGTAACTATGAAGCAAGAGCAGGCTGCTGCCTGGGCTTCTAAATGGGAGGAGAGTGATATTAAGATAGACGGTGACGTCTCTGCACAACAAGGTATCCGTTTTAATATCTTCCAGATGTATCAAACTTATACCGGTGAGGACGAACGGCTGAATATCGGCCCTAAAGGATTTACCGGAGAGAAATACGGAGGTAGTACCTACTGGGATACCGAAGCGTATTGTTTTCCATTTTACATGGCTACCGCTGATCAAAAGGTAGCACGTAATCTCTTAGTGTATCGTTACAAACACCTGGACCGTGCTATTGAGAATGCAGGTAAATTAGGATTTAAAGATGGTGCTGCGCTTTATCCAATGGTGACCATGAATGGAGAAGAGTGCCATAATGAGTGGGAAATCACCTTTGAGGAAATACATAGAAATGGAGCAATTGCCTACGCAATTTATGACTATATCGAATACACCGGAGATAAAATGTATCTCGCCGAATACGGACTTGAAGTATTAATCGGGATTGCTCGTTTCTGGAATCAGCGAGTACACTTTTCGTCAAGAAAAGGAAAATATGTCATGCACGGCGTGACCGGACCTAATGAGTATGAGAACAACGTCAACAATAATTTCTATACGAATTATATTGCTGCCTGGTGCCTTAAATATGCGATGGAGGCGATCGAATTTGTCAAAAGAGAAGCACCTGATCGCTGGACAGCTATAGAGGACAAAGTAAAGTTCTACGAAAATACTGAAACCGGAGAATGGAAAAAGGTAGTGGATAATATCTACCTGCCTTATGATGAAGAGATGAAAGTATTCAAGCAGGCAGACGGTTTCTTTGATAAAGAATGGGAGAAAACCGTAGATGACCTTAAACCGGAAGATCGCCCAATTAATCAAAATTGGTCCTGGGATCGAATCCTTCGTTCTGTTTATATTAAGCAAGCCGATGTCCTTCAGGGAATGTACTTCTTTGAAGATCACTTTGATGAAGATACTTTACGTCGCAACTTTAATTTCTACGAGCCACGTACCGTACATGAGTCCTCTTTATCTCCGTGTATCCACGTTGTCCTGGCAGCTAAACTAGGCAAGTTGGATAAAGCTTATGAAATGTACCTTCGTACGGCTCGATTAGACCTTGATGATTATAATAATGACACGGAGGATGGTTGCCATATTACCAGTATGGCGGGTACCTGGTTAGCAGTAGTCAAAGGCTTTGGAGGTATGCGTATCAAAGACGGACAATTGGTTTTCAATACGATGTTACCAGAGCAATGGGAGGGTTATTCTTTTAAAATCCGTTTTAGAGGTAGTATTGTAGAGGTGAAAGTGAACAAAGAAGGGACGACATTGGTGAATCATTCGGACGAAGCCCTTAAGGTGCAATTAAATGGTAAGGAAATTGATCTATAGAGGGGAGATATTGAGGCGATTGACTTGAAATTGGAATTGATCAATCAAAAATAATACACACATGTACAGACTGATTTATTTAATGCTTATTAGCGTTTTATTTACTTACTGCTCTGGTGATCAGGGCGATCAACAAGCGACTGCTGAAGTAAGCGGAACAGAAGCTCCCGTTTCTCAGAACGTAGTGAGCCAGAATGGCGAAGCAGTATCAGCGAATACACCTACTCATGCGCAAGCTAGCCACGAGGCACCTTATTGTAAACTTTGGGTGATTAAATTTGCCGCAGAAGTTGAAAAGCAAGAGGATTACAAAGGTCGTTGGTTTAACCTGAAGTGTGATAATACCTTCGAAAGCGGACAGTGGGAGAAAACAATGAATAAGGGACAATGGAAAATTGAGGAGGAAAGTAATATTCTTAATCTTTACTTCAATGACCCTACAGATTTCCCGGCACGCTGGCAAATTCAGGGCGCTGGAGGTGGTGGACGTATCCTTTGGAAAGGAAACATCCCTGGTAACGAGCCGGGCTATCAGCTAATGATTGAGCCAGAAGAAACACTTCCGGTAAAGTCATAGCAAAGGCTTTTCTATATTGAAAGGAGATAAGGGGCAACTTCTTATCTCCTTTTGTGTTTTAATACACATACCATGACACATAAACTAAAACTACCATTATCAGCGGTTTGGGAGGCGATCCATAATTTCTACAAAAAATGGCCTTCTGATAGTAATCATTACGATGCTGTCAATTCTCCTTTGGATACAGAGGCAAAACCCTTTTCTTTTCTAGATCAACAGTACTTTCCGAATTGGGCTAAGAACGCAGTGCTTTACGAAGTAAATATTCGACAGTTTACACCGGAAGGAAATTTTTCTGCATTCGCTGATCACCTTCCCCGAATTAAAGCTTTGGGTGTAGACATCCTCTGGTTTATGCCGGTGCATCCTATTGGATTGCAAAAGCGAAAAGGAGCATTAGGAAGTCCTTATGCAGTTGCGGATTATCGGGCGGTACATCCGGATTATGGCACAATGCCGGAGTTCAAAATGTTGGTTAAGCAAGCCCACGATTTAGGGTTCAAAGTTATTATAGATTGGGTTGCCAATCACACGAGTTGGGATCATCAATGGATTACCGATCATCCGGAATATTATCGTCAGGAGGACGGACAGATTATTGATCCGATTAATCCGGAGACGGATGCTCCCTGGGGTTGGGAAGATGTGGCCGAATTGGATTTTAATCATCCAGCCACCGGAAATGCAATGATCCAAGAATTGGAGTTTTGGGTAGATGAGATTGGTGTGGATGGTTTTCGTTTTGATGTGGCTCATCAGGTGCCTTTGTCTTTTTGGGAAAAAGCTTCTAGTGTTTTATACCAAAAGAAAGAATTATTTCTACTAGCCGAGAGCGAGATGCCGGAGCATATCAACACCGGGAGTTTTCTGGCAAATTATGCCTGGGAGTATTTACATCTTATGAACGAAATTGCAAAAGGAAAGGAAAATCTAAAGGTAATAGATCAGTATTTTTCAAAGGATAAGCAGAAGATAAAAAATGGCTTTCATATTTACTTCACTTCGAATCATGATGAGAATGCCTGGTCGGGATCAGTGTTTGAGCGATTAGGCGAAGGTCACCTTACTTTTGCTGCGCTGGCCGCTACGGTTGACGGAATGCCGTTGATCTATGGAGGTCAGGAAGCACCGATCCGAAAACGATTGAATTTTTACGAACAGGATCCGATTGAATGGGACGATTATGCGTACGCTGACTTTTATCAAAAACTTTTCGCTTTAAAGCATCGAAATCAAGCCCTTTGGAATGGACATTTTGGAGGCCCTTTGGTTCGATTGTCAACGGGTAGTGATGAGCAGGTTTTTGCCTTTACCAGAGCGAAAGATAAAGATCGAGTAGTAGTAGTCGCTAATTTGAGTGGGGAGATAAAAGAAATAAGTTTAGCAAACAAAAATATTACAGGTAACTATCAGGAGCTTTTTTCGGAGGTTAAGATTCACCTTGGAGCCTCTACGTCGTTTGAGTTAAAGCCTTGGGAGTATTTGATACTTGAGAAGGAAACCTAATTTAGAAGTGATCGGCCTACGGCCATGTGATTTAGTGATTACTTCGCAAGGCCGTAGGCCGATCACTTGATCACAAAAAACGTAGTTTTGATTATTTCGTTATTAGGATTTTAAATTCGGATCAGAAGTGTCATCAATCAATCCTACTCAAACGATACTCTTCAATCACAATATCATTATCCATACTCGATTGAATAAAAAACAGATCAGCAGGGAGTCGATCAACGATAAAGAAGAAAGTCTCGTTCAAAAATATTTTACAGAAAGGTCCCACTTGTCGAATGGTGATTTTCTGGGATTCCCGAAAATCTAAATCAGGATGCTGTACAAAATGAAAGGGTCCCTGAAAAGCGGCGTTAGCAGCGAAATGAAAATCTGTATCCTGCATCCAAAAGAAGTAATGTTGCTCGGTCGTTCCCCAGGCAACCCAGGTAATATCTTCGCCTGAGACGGTACGCAGCACAATCTCTAATTCATAATCCTCAATTTCAAAATCTATCGTGTCTTGTATATTGGGGAGCCCTTGTGCTTCGATTAATGGCGTTTTGGAGGAAGCGGGGATTTCATCGTATTCAAACTTCAAGTCTGCCCAATCCGGCAAACTAACAGATTCCTCAAACAACTCATTGATATAATAATCTTTTCGGAAACCAAAATAGGGGATAGGTAACTTTTCGTCCGCCTCACTCAGTGGATCTCCTCGCATAATGCTTTTCCAGCTGCCATCTTCAAACTTATCATTTCGATGTACTCGATTAAGTTCGCAATGTCCCAACTCATGAAAGATCAATCGCTCGCGTAGTGAATCATTTAAGGTATGCCAGGCATCCTTGTTCACCAGGATTTGATGAGAACCGGAGTCATGTCCCGCAATCTCAGTACAACTGGCACTGGCATTAACGATATTACCAAAGACAATACTTAAACCTGTATCTGAAAAGTCTATATCATAGCCTCTTTTCGCACCTTCCTGTATAAAGGAATTGACATAAGGCTCAAATGCTTCATCGACATTAATATTGGAAACTTCGGTAGGCTCCGGACGACAAGCCGACAGAAAGATAGAAAAGCTAAACAGGTAAAGGGCGTAACGCATTATATGGGTGCTTAGGGAGATAAATGTTATCCTTGTCCACCAATATAACGAATGTCAGGCAATTAACGCTTGCCCCTGGCCTTGAGATTTTTACGATAGTTGGCAATATTGACGTTATGTCCAGCCATTGACTTTGCGAAAGCATGAAATCCCGTTCCGTCACCCTTTGCACACATAAAAATATAATCGTGATCTTCCCGGTTAAGTACAGCATCGATACTGCTGATTTCGGCCATGCTGATCGGTCCCGGAGGTAATCCGGCGTATTTATAAGTATTATAGGGTGAATCGTATTCCAGATGACGATAGAGTACCCGTTTTAGCCCAAATTCTCCGGTGGCAAATACGACCGTAGGGTCGGCTTGCAAGAGGACATTGTTTTCTAATCTGTTGAGATAGAGTCCGGCAATGGTAGGTTTTTCGCTGGCTTGATTGGTTTCGCGTTCGACGATAGAAGCGAGGGTGTAAACTTCTTGTTTGGAAAGGCCAAGTTTCTCCGCTTTGGATATACGATTCTTCTTGGACCAGAACTTATCATTTTCTTTGATCATCCGTTCGAAGAAGTCTTCCGGGCTGCTGTTCCAGTACATTTCATAAGTATTTGGGATAAAAACACTCATGACGGTCTGTGGGGTATAACCTTTATCGGCTAAGTAATCCTTGTCAGTAAGAAGATTTAGAATAGATGGCGCATCTGATTCGATTACTTTAGATACTTTTTCAGCGATATCCTGCGGTAGGCGTTCATTCGTAAGCACAACCTTGACTGGCGATTGCTTACCGCCACGTAAGTGCTGAATCAAACGACGGTTGCTCCACCCGGGTTCAATCTTAAATTGTCCGGCACGCATTGCTCTTTTCGAAAAGCTCATCTGATCCGCAACCCACCGAAACGAAGTGCTATCCAGGAGGAACCCCTGCGAATATAATAAATCAGTAAGCCCGTCGAAGTCTGTTCCGGTAGGCACTTTAATAAATGGATCTTCCAGTGTTTCGGGGACATTAGGTTGGAAGATGTCGACATATTTCGCATATCCAAAGATGCCGGCAATAATTGCCAGGACTAACACAACAAGGCCAATTTTCTTGAACATAGTAGCTAAAAATCAAAAGTTTATCAATTGCAATAACTAGTATTGCTCCGTCTCATTCGGAAACTCACCAGCTTTTACATCTTTAATATACTGCTCGGTCGCTCCTTTTATTGCCTCAAAAAGCTCTAAATATCTTCGTAAGAATCTTGGTTGGAAATCTTTGGTAATCCCAAGCATATCGTGTGTTACTAATACTTGTCCATCAGTATGCTGTCCACCCCCGATCCCAATCGTCGGAATGACCAGACTTTCAGAAACTTCCTTAGCTAGTTTTGCCGGGATTTTTTCTAAAACCAAAGCAAAACATCCCATTTCCTGCAACGCCAAAGCATCAGATTTCAGCTTTTCCGCTTCTGCTTCTTCTTTAGCCCTTACAGTATAAGTCCCAAATTTATAGATGGATTGCGGGGTCAAGCCTAAATGGCCCATGACCGGTACACCGGCAGAAAGAATACGTCGGATAGATTCTTCAATTTCAACACCTCCTTCCAGTTTGATCGCATGTGCTCCCGCTTCTTTCATGATCTTGATCGTCGATGATAATGCTTTTGTGGAGTTTCCCTGATAGGAACCAAAAGGTAAGTCAACTACGACCAAGGCGCGATTAACCGCTCTTACAACAGAAGAGGCATGATAGATCATCTGATCGAGCGTAATGGGTAGGGTAGTCTCATGGCCAGCCATAACATTGGAGGCCGAATCACCAACTAATAAAACATCAACACCGGCTTCGTCGAGAATGCGCGCCATTGAATAATCGTAGGCCGTGAGCATAGAGATTTTCTCTCCACGAGCTTTCATGGCCTGAAGAATATGTACGGTAATCCGTTTGATTTCTTTATTGACTGACATAATTTGAATTTTGCCTGCGCAAAATAGCTAAAACAGGTAGATATTCGAAATTTTCTCTGATTCCAGGGATTTGTAAAGCCTCAAAATTGTTTTTTTACTCGCTGATCTACCGTGCGGACAATAAATATTCGTCCGCACTACACCTTGATCCATGGGGACTATTATGTAATGAAGTGGTACCTGCCCGTCATTCGTCTAATTTAGCTATTCGATATTGGACAAAAGCTTTACCTTTGTAACCTGATTTACATTCAGGTCTTGAAATAAAAAAACAAGCGAACCAATTACTTCGTTATTCTATTGTTTTGTTTCATACCCAACGTAAAAGAAAATAATAACATAAATGACATAAGGCCTCTATTCTTATTTATCTTTGGCCACATAAAAATATAAAGTATGCGAATTTTAGGTAGCTCAATCTTTCTAGTTCTATTAGTTTTGGTAAGCTCATGTGATAATGATGTGGATCTTACTGCTGATTTTAGAGATATTCCTATTGTATATGGGATGTTAAACAAAGAAGATTCTATCAATTACATTCGTATTCAAAAAGCTTTCTTGCCAGAAGATGGTGAAAGTGCGCTCGATGTGGCACTGAATCCTGATTCCCTTTATTATGCAAATCTTGATGTACGTTTGGAAAGAGTAGATAACGGAGATTCTTATACTCTGGAGCGGGTTGATGGCGAAGATGAAGGTATTGTAAAAGGAGAAGGCGTTTTTGCGAATCAGCCTAATTATTTATACAAATTAGTCTTGCCCGCCGGAGAAGAGTTAGTGGAGGATAGACAATATGAACTAAAACTCAATCGAGGAGATAACCTTCCGGTAGTAACGGCTCTTACAACAATTGTCGGTGATCCTAGCTTTGCATTTCCATCGCAGGTTGGTCAACTGAATATTCGTTACCGTGATCTGGGAATTACCTGGAGAAAAGCGCCGGCTGCGGTCTTTTATGATTTAAAGATGCAAATTTACTACCTCGAAGAGGATGCATCGAATCCAGGTAGTTTTAACGAAAAATCTATCATCTGGAACATCGCGGATAATATTGTCTCAAATAGTGGAAGCAACTCTGTAAATTATGATGTACCTGGCGAAGGATTTTATCAATTTATAGGAGCTTCTTTAGATGATAATGAAGGCTTTGATAGAATATTCTTATCCTTTGATTTTATCCTGGATGCCGGAGGTGAAGAAATCTTTGAGTATATCAATATCGGCGAAGCAAACACAGGTATTACCTCTTCTCAGGTTATCCCAACTTATACTAACTTATCAGAAGGATTTGGCGTATTCTCTAGTCGTGCTCGTACTTTATACGAAGGCTTTACCTTGCAGTCTGAAGCTCGGGATTCACTTGCGAATGGGGTTTATACGAAGGATCTTGGCTTTGATTTTTGACATGGGGCATTGTCATAAGTCAT
>JAHDHW010000126.1 GCA_020631105.1 Saprospiraceae bacterium
TCATAACTTCAAGATTCGCCTTTGGATATATTTTGTTCATTGACCTAAAGGTGTCCTATCTAGTTTGTAACTTTAGCTAATTAGATTTTTGAACCGGAATTACCATCTATATTCATAATAATAAACATGGAGTATTATGGAGGATACAATTTTTAAGGCTTTTAGAGTTACGGAAAACGAAAAGGGAGACTTTATTAAAAAGATTGTAGAGCGAAAAATAAAGGATCTTCCCGAAGGCGATGTACTTATCAAAGTTCACTACGCAGCCCTTAATTACAAAGATGCGCTATCAGCAATTGGAAATAAAGGAGTTACCAAACAATACCCGCATACACCAGGTATAGATGGGGCAGGTACTATTGTAGGGAGTAAAGTGCCTCAGTTTAAATCTGGAGACCAGGTTCTGGTGACCAGCTATGACCTCGGAATGAATACGGATGGGGCATTTGCAGAATACATTAGGGTTCCTGCAGCTTGGGTCATCCGTCTTCCAGCCACCCTTTCCCTTAAAGAAAGTATGATCATTGGAACAGCGGGATTGACCGCTGGAATTGGACTTTATAAGATGGAGCGCATGGGGCAAAATCCAGAACAAGGACCTGTGGTAGTTAGTGGAGCTTCTGGTGGAGTGGGAAGTATGGCAGTTAGTATTCTGGCAAAAGCTGGTTATAGGGTTATTGCATCGACCGGATCCAGCAGTGCTGGCGAATTTTTAAAAAAACTGGGTGCCTCAGAGGTTGTGGATAGAGATTTTATTAATGATGATTCTAGTCGACCAATAATGAGGCCTAAATGGGCAGGGGCTATTGATACTGTTGGAGGGAATACCTTAGCGACTTTACTTAAAGGCTGTAGCTCAGAAGGGTCTGTAGCCGCTTGTGGATTAGTGTCCTCGCCGATTCTTTCAACTACGGTTTTTCCATTTATTCTCAAAGGAGTGAATTTGCTAGGACTAGATTCTGCGAATTTTCCAAAGGAAACAAGATTAGAAGTCTGGGAAAAACTAGCCAATGATTGGCGAATAGAAGATTTAGAAAGTCTGGCAACTATATGTCAGTTATCAGAATTGGACGCTTATATTGATGCTATGCTAAAAGGTGAAACGAAGGGCCGCGTAATAGTAAACCTGGAAACGGCAATATAAATGAAGTAAAGTTCATTTTTGTTAGATCACAGGATTTTTTCATACATGTACTCCTATCATGCAAGATTACAAAACCCATTATCAAAATAGTCTGAAAGATCCCGAAAGTTTCTGGATGGAACAAGCAAAAAAGATTGACTGGTTTGTACCTCCACAACAAGGGCTTTCAACAGATGAAAAAGGATTTTATAGATGGTTCAAAGGAGGAAAGCTCAATACTTCTTACCTCGCACTTGATTACCATGTTAATAATGGAAGAGCAGAACAAACGGCAATCATATATGAATCTCCGGTTACTTATGAAAGTCAATCTTATACCTATCAGGAGGTACTGGAAGAGACTGAATTACTGGCGGGGCTTTTAAAAGATCAGGGCATAGAAAAAGGCGATACAGTAGTTATCTATATGCCGATGATACCCCAGGTAGTTTTTGCTATGTTGGCGTGTGCACGACTAGGTGCTATCCATTCTGTGGTGTTTGGAGGGTTTGCAGCGAGGGAGTTAGCCTTGCGGATCGATGATGCCAATCCCAAGTTAATACTAACCGCAAGTGGAGGAGTTGAAATAAAAAGAGTAATTCAATATAAGCCCTTGATAGATGAGGCGATAGAATTAGCCCGACACAAAGTTGAAAAAGTTATCGTTTGGCAGAGACCTTTTGTCAAAGCTGGAATGAAAGAAGGGAGAGATTTTGATTGGGCTGCTTTATTAAAAAAATCGAAGCCTTGCAAATATGTAGCATTAGATGCGACGGACCCTTTATATATTTTGTACACCTCTGGGACAACGGGTAAGCCAAAAGGAATTATAAGAGATAATGGTGGTCATGCGGTTGCTTTAAAATATAGTATGACTTATGTGTATGGTGTCGATCCTGGTGAAGTCTATTGGGCCGCTTCTGATGTAGGTTGGATAGTTGGACATTCCTATATAGTATATGCTCCATTACTTCATGGTTGTACCACAGTTTTATTTGAGGGTAAGCCCATTAGAACACCAGATGCTGGCACTTTTTGGCGAATTGTCCAGGATCATCAAATTCGAGTATTATTTACAGCACCTACTGCTTTTAGGGCGATTAAAAAAGTAGACCCTAGTGGGGTGAAACACCAGCGATTTGATACTTCTAGTTTGCGTAATGTATTTCTGGCTGGAGAGCGATGTGATGTAGCTACTTACGAATGGTTAAAACAATTGCTGGAAGTAGAAATAATCGACCACTGGTGGCAAAGCGAATCCGGATGGCCGATGATTAGTAACTCATTAGGCTATGAAGCTTTTCCGGTAAAGCCGGGGTCCGCTACTTTGCCAGTCTGCGGTTATGATATTCAAATCCTTGATCAAGATGGAGCGGAACAAGCTCCGAATATAGATGGTACAGTAGCGATTAAATTACCCTTACCTCCGGGATGCTTACCGACTTTATGGAAAAATGACGAACGCTTTAAAGCCTCTTACTTATCACGTTATCCGGGGTATTATCTTGCAGGCGACGGAGGTTATAAAGATGAAGATGGGTATATTTTTATTACCGGTAGAATTGATGATGTGATTAATGTAGCCGGGCATCGATTGTCCACGGCAGATATTGAAGAAGTCGTTGCTGCTCACCAAGCGGTAGCAGAATGTGCGGTGATTGGAGTAGCCAATGAACTAAAGGGGCAAGTCCCCCTTGGCTTTGTAGTTCTAAAAGGAGGTGTAACGATCAGCGAAGAAGATTTGGAATATGAATTAATCAGAATGGTTCGCAAAGAAGTAGGACCAGTGGCGAGCTTTAAGCAGGTAATCATTGCTAAGCGATTACCCAAAACGAGGTCAGGGAAAATATTGAGGTCGACGATGCGTGCTATTGCTGATGATAGACCGTATAGTATGCCATCTACTATTGAGGACCCTGCAGTTTTAGATGAACTTAAAGACTTGATCGCGTTAAAAGATATAAGTCAAGAATAAACTATTTTTTTATGACTAATTAGAAACACCCGCTTTCATTCATTGATAAACTGATGAATGAAATGATAATTATTAACTCTAATTAAAAGGCATAAACTTGAGAACCTTTCTACTTGTTTTGTGGGGAATAATGCTAGCTGCTTTCTTACATGCGCAAACAACGCATGCTAGTTTTGATTCTATTTGGGGTCAAAATATTATGCTATCTGAAAAAATTAGTCAGGTAGACAGCCTAGTTAGATCTATTGACCCCTATAACAATAATCTTCCCTTAAATCAAATTTTTAAAGCTCTGCATGCGGCCGAAAAAGCGGATAATACTATGTGGGTGCCAAGGCTATATTTAACGGTGGGGGGGATTTACAGTACAATAGATATTCAGGATTCTGCGAAAATTTATTTGGAAAGTGCACTAAAGATGCTGCAGGAAAATAAAGACAGATTATATATTCCTCGTGCTTATCGTGAACTGAGTTGGTTGTATACCTATGTTCCGGAATATGATAAAGCACTTGAATTGGCCTATTTGTCATTAGAAGGATATGAGGCTATTGGAAATGAGGAACAGGTAGCTGTTTTGAAAAGTAGAATTGCACAAATCTGGGAATATACAGGTCAACCAGAGAAAACACTTCCACTGCTATTAGAAGCTGAAAAGACCTTAAGTCAATACGATAATTACCGGAGTTTGGCTTACACTTATTTGAGACTTGCTCAATATTACCGATCTATAGACGACTCAGTAAATGCTCAAAATAATTTTGACCGATACATTGAAACGATGAAGAAAATGCCCGATGGTGGCAAGTACTTTCTGATATCTGCTTACTGTAGGAGAGGAAATTATTTCCGAGAATTAAAACAATATACTGCTGCTGAAAAAGACCTTCAATTGGCTCTAAATATTGCAAGGGAAAATAAAGATACCCTTCAAGGTTTGATCGCAACCTATAGCTTAGGGTGTCTTTATGCAGAGGTAGAGCAATATGAAAAAGCGATACAGCTTTTGGAAGAAGTTATTCTTGTTATCGAGGAAAATTTAAATAAAAATGAATATTTTTTTCTTGGTGTTGATTTTCAGGAAATGTATGGAGCAATAGAGCAAGCATATGCAAAATCTGGTCAGTATGAAAAAGCTTATACCTTTTTGTCTCAACACAAAAAAATTACAGATAGTCTGTTTAATATCGAAACAAATCGTACGATGCTAGATATGCGTACTAAGTATGAGACGGAAAAGAAAGAGACCCTTCTACAACAAAAACAACAAGAGTTATATTTAGCATTAGGCGGAGTGGGCATAGCTGCTCTGGTAGCAATGTTGCTTTGGTGGGGATACTCAAATAAGAAACGGCATAATACGCTTTTGGAAAAGCGTAATGAAGAAAAAGAATTCTTAATTAAAGAAATTCACCATAGAGTAAAAAATAATTTGCAGGTCCTATCAAGTTTATTAGGGCTTCAGTCAGACTATATTGAAGATAAAGCGGCCTTAGCAGCAGTGAATGAAAGCCGAAGCCGCGTACAATCCATGGGGCTGATCCACCAAAAACTATATATGAGTGAAAACCTTGCAGCTATTGAAATGAAAGATTTTGTACGGGATTTGAATGAATATTTACTTTCAACCTTTGGAGTAGAAGATCAAGTAAATATTGATACTGATATTCAGGTTGCCCCAATGGATGTAGATTCTGCTATCCCTCTTGGGCTTATAATAAATGAATTGTTGACGAACTCCTTAAAGTATGCGTTCCCTGAAGGGCAAAAAGGAAGGATTAAAATAAAGATGTGGATTGCTCCGGAAAAAGATTTATGCCTTTCTATCTCTGATAATGGAGTTGGAAAAACGAAAGAAGTAAATGTGATGCATTCTACTAATTTCGGGTCGGATTTAATCAAAACGCTGAGTAAAAAATTAAAAGGAAGTATTCATGTCAATACTGAAAATGGATATTCTACACTAATTCGCTTTCAACGCTATAAATTAGGCTCTTTAGGTTAAAATCGCACATTTTAATTTTCGACTAATCTATACGCTAAAAGTATTCGTTTTTTTAGTGCTGATGAGTAGTTATAAGCATAAAAAAAGCCTCTTCTTAAAAAGAAGAGGCTTTGTTGACCCACAAGGACTCGAACCTTGAATGCAAGAACCAAAAACTTGAGTGTTGCCAATTACACCATGGGTCAATACCGCGCTTTTTGGAAGCGACTGCAAATTTACAACATAAAATACATTTAGTAAAGCTCGGAAAGTGATTTTTTACAGAATTTTTTAACTATTTGAGTCAGACTCTAATAATTGGTAGATCGCGGGGAGGTTTCTACCTGCTTCATTATAATCTAAACCGTATCCGACGACAAACTTATTTGGTATCTCAAAGCCAGTGTAATCAACTTTTAGAGGGTATTGTAATGCATCGGGTTTGACCAATAAAGCCGCTAATTTGACCGATGCAGGCCCCATTGCGGTAATTTCTTTGGTAAATTCATGTACTGTTTTTCCGGTGTCGATAATATCTTCGAGAATTACGACATCTCTGCCTTTAATATCTTGAGTGAGGCCAATTTGAGTTTGGACATCACCAGTGCTTTCGAGTCCATCATAGGATGAGAGTTTCACAAAACTCAGTTCACAGTTTAGATTACAGCAGCGTAGTAGATCTGCCACGAATACATAAGATCCGTTTAGGATGGCAATGAATATGGGGTTCTTCCCTGCATAATCGGCAGTAATTGCTTCTCCAATATCTGAAACTGCAGCCTGAATTTGTTCCTTCGTAAGAAAGGTTTCAAAATGTAAATCATGCACTTTAATTGTGCCCTTCGTTTGATCAGAGGTCATCATGCCCGTGAATTATTTAAAAAAGTTTGCAAGGGAGAAAGTTAACAAGGGATTTGTCATTTTGTTAATTCAAAAATTCAAAATAACTTTTTGTATTCTTGCTTCCTCACTCAGTATGGTTAAAATCCGTATTTATCAATCAGGTATACTAGGCTGGTAATTGCGGCAGCGCCGAGTTCGAGTTCTCTTTTGTTTACAGCATCGATTGTATCATCTGCCGTATGATGATAGTCGAAGTAGCGTTGAGAATCAGGCCGGAATCCAAATAGTAAACCTTTCTGGCTTTTTAGTGGAGAGATATCTGCACCACTCCCGCCTTTACTAAACCTGAGATCGTATGCTTCAAGCAATGGTAACCACTCGATTACTTTTTTAAAGCGATCGGTAAAGATGCTATTGTCTCCGTCAGCACTAAAGCCTCTTGGAGTAAATCCTCCAGCATCAGATTCAATGGCAGCCAAATGGAATTCATTTTTTTTATTGGAAGCCGCAGCATATGCTAAGCCACCAGCTAAACCATTTTCCTCATTCATAAATAACACACAGCGGATCGTACGTTTGGGTTGATAGTTTAGTCTTTTTAGAATTTGTAACACATCCATGGCATGAACACAACCCGCTCCATCATCATGAGCACCATCACCTACATCCCAGGAGTCAAGGTGACCACCTACTAAAATGATTTCTTCCGGGTGGGTGCTTCCTTTGATTTCTCCAATGACATTATAGGAGGTTTTGTCCGCAAACTTTTGACAATTGGTCCAGACATAAATCTGGATACGCTCTTGTTGTAGGAGCTTGCTCAATAATTCCGCATCATTTGTACTAATAGCTAAGGCGGGGATCGCCTTGCCAAACCCCTGTGTAGGAGTGTTATTAGTATTCCCTGATTTTCGATCTCTGGCCGCTGGAGGATCAGTATCAAAAACAGTTACTCCGGTATGAGGTACGTCATCTAGTTTGGTCGTCATAGAGCGAACCAAAGATGCAACTGCTCCATACCTTGAAGCAATGGCCGGGCCATTTACCCTTTGGTCAACTGCTCCACCGTAAGCATTGAATGTCCGCAATTGAGTAGGGTCCATTGGGCGATTATAGAATACAATCTTTCCGGTTAGTTGTCCTGCTTTGCCTAATTGTTCTGCTTCATCCAGGCTTTTGACTTCAAGGACTTCAGCAAGAATGCCTGCCTGTGGGGTGGGAGCAGAATTACCCAAAGCCAAAGCTTTTAATTCCATTGACCCCATTGAAGCAGAATTGACAATTTTTACCTGCTCTTTATCCCCTCTTACCCAATGCGGTACCTTACAAGGTTCTAACCATACAGAGTCCAAGCCTAAGGTATCCAGCATTTGACGAGTATATTCTACCGCAGCGGCCGCTTGAGGAGACCCTGCCAGGCGTCCACCGATTTCACCAGTGAGGTGCTCAAGCCAGGAATAACATTGTCCTTGCGTTAAAGCGACATCATGAATGGATTTGAGAAAGAAGGCATCTTCTGCTGTTTTTTGCTCCTGAGCGTAGTTAACGGTAGAGTGCAACAGTGATAGGAAAACAATAAATAAAGCTTTTTTCATAGTATAATGTTTCGATTTAGACCTACTCTTCGGTAAAGGTATAGCTTTTCAATGCAAAAGAAGCCCCTTTAATTTTCTTGTTTTTGTGAATCTTGCCTCTCAGAATTGATTTTTGCTAGATATAACAAGAGAAGGGGCTGTTTGGCCTCTAATAGACTATTGGCCAATAGTCAAGGTAAAAAAAACTAAAAATTGAATTTCTGAATAGCATATATAATTATGTAATTTCTATTAATGCGGTATTAAGTATTGCATAATTTATTTTAACAAACAATAATTTTGTCATTTTTTTTGATAGCACTTTCTGGTCTCCAATTTGATCATAACGGGCTGAAATTTATACCAATTCATCTTATATTTGTATTGTATTCTTAGTGTAAGAATAACAATAACTCAAAATAACAGGTATTTATACCTTCAAGATAATTTGGTTTTATTTGGTTAGGGCAGGGGTAGTACAGTTTTAGTGCTACCTCTTTTTTTATGTATTAACCTTTCCTAAAGCCTTAATTGGCCTGGTTTTCTAAAATTTTTAGAAAATTTTAAGAAAAAAAGTGTCTTTTCCTTTTTTCTCTCGTCTTAAGCTAAAATAACCTCCTTTTGCAAGAAAAGCTTACATCCAAAAGTGGATTTATCGTAAGAACAATATTCAAAAGAAACTAAGCTGTGTACCTAACGAAATTCCTTCTCTACAAAATTTTACCTCCTTGGTGCTTGCAACTTCCTTTAATTAGCTATTTTTGGGCAACCATAAATAAACTAACACAGAAATCTTTTATAAGTGACGCCACTTTCGATGGAAGATAAGCCAACAAGGAAGCAAAATAACAGCTCGAGCACCCGGTCGGACAGTGAAGTTATTCACTTGTATCTAAATACCAGGGATACGGCTTATTTTAGTCTTTTGTATAATCGATACGCAGGGAAAGTATACGCTAAGTGTATTTCCATGTTGAAAGATGAAGCTTTGGCTCAAGATGCTACTCAAGATATTTTCATAAAGATCTTAGGTAATTTGTCCAAGTTTAGTGAGAAGTCAAAATTCTCTACTTGGCTTTATTCTATTACATATAATTACTGTATAGACTTCTTACGTCGAAAGAAGAAAGAGCGAAATCTGTTTACAGATGAAACAGAAAACCCGCCTGATATAGTTGAAGATACAGATGATCGAGAGTTATTAGCAATCGAGGTAAAAAGACTAAAAGAAATTTTAGAAGTAATACCTCCTGGCGACAAAGCTATTTTATTGATGAAATATCAACAAGAGATGAGCATCAAAGAGATAGCAGAAGGTTTAAGTAAAACAGAAAGCGCCATAAAAATGAAGATAAAACGAGCCAAAGAAAAAGCTTTGGCTACTTATAAAGAAATGTATAGTTAATCCTAAAGTTATGAGTACAAAAAATAATTTTCAGCTTTTGGCTCAAGAAGAAGAGGAGCAATATCCAACGCCTCCGCCTGAAACGGAAATGGGGATTATGGGGAATATCCGCACTTTTACTTTTATGACAGATGTTGTTGAACTTTACTTACCCAGAGTATTCGATATTTTTATCGCTTTAGTTGGTGGTAAGACTGAAAGTGGAGAGCAAACAACCGATGAAAAAAATATTAAAAAGTAGTAGTCTCTTTTTTACTTGAGAAACACACAAAATTAACCAACTAAAAACCCCTTACACATCATTTAAATGCCGGCCGGATTTTATTGATGTTAACCAATAATGATTATGGACAAGATTAGAATCATCTTCGAAGAACTCTTTAATAATTTTGCAGATGCAATCCCTCGATTCCTTGGGGCTATCATCATTTTTATTATTGGCTACATTGTAGCACGAATCGTTGCATTTGTCGTTCGTAAAGTATTGTCAACCATTGGTGTGGATCGTATTGCAGAGAAGCTCAATGAAATTGAGTTCATTGATAAAGCTAATGTCAAGATTATACCGAGCAAAGTACTTTCGAAGATTTTCTATTATGTAGTATTATTGGTTTTTACAATTGTCTCAGCAGAATATTTAGATGTTGCTGCAGTAACAGGATTGGTACGAGACATCCTGAATTATATTCCAAGCTTGATCGCTGGTTTATTAGTTTTGGTGATCGGATTATTGTTGGCACAGTTTATTCAGAACATATTGAGTACCGCACTCAAGTCACTTGGTGTTCCATCAGCAAGAATAATAGCAACCTTCGTTTTCTATTTCGTGTTTTTAATGGCAGTTATAACTGCTATGACACAGGTAGGTATTGATACTGATTTTATCTCTAATAATTTATCCATAATCATAGCCGGATGTATATTTGCTTTTGCACTTGGCTACGGCTTAGCATCAAAAGATTTAATGGCAAACTTTTTAGCCTCATTTTATAGTAAAGATAAAATCAAAATAGGTGACTTTGTTACTATTGATCGTCTAAAGGGTGAAGTGATTAAGATAGATAGCACTTCTATAACCCTCCTTACCAAAGACAGCAAAATTATTATTCCCTTGAGCAAACTAAACTCTGAGTCTTTTGAAATTCATGATGCTTAGCGTTTAGGAATAGTAATATATCTGGTTTTTAAGAAGATAACTTTCGTTCGCATAATAGTTAGTTAGTGTTCTGCACTAGCATAATGGCTTTTATAATTATACCTGAATATTTAATTAATTAAAAAACTAACAAATTTAAAATGAAAAGAATTTCTGTTTTACTAGTGGTATTTATGGGCTTTTTGCTTCCTACTCAGGCGCAGACCTTAGATGAGTTAAAAGCGACGAAGGCAGAAAAAGAGGCACAAGTGGCTGCTCTTAATGGAGAGATTTCTGGCCTTGCAGCTCAAATTAGCGCAATTGATTTGGGTTGGAAAAAAGGTATCTTAGGTACTTTGGGACTTTCGGCTAACTCATTTAGCAATTGGTACCAAAAAGCTGATGCGAATACTAGTGCTACAACAATTGGTATTAGTATTAATAGTTTTGCCAACTTAATCGAAGAAAAATATTTCTGGAGAAATAATGGTAACATTAATCTTGGATGGTTAAAATTCGTTAATGACGATGATCCTGTAACTGCAGATAATGGTTTCGAGCAAACTGCAGACGTATTGAATATCTCTTCTTTGTACGGGTACAAAGTTTCTGACAAATGGGCGATCTCTGCTTTGGGAGAGTACCGTACTTCAGTATTAAGTAATTTCAATAATCCTGGTTACTTAGATATCGGAGCTGGAGCAACATGGACTCCTCAGCAAAACTTAGTGGTTGTATTCCACCCGCTTAACTATAACTTTGTATTCTCTGATAGTGACCTAAGCTATGAATCATCTCTTGGTTGTAAAGTAGTCGCTGATTATACACAGTCTTTACCAATGGGCCTTGCATGGAAGTCAAACCTTTCAGCTTTCTTTAGCTACAAAGATATCAGTAATCTTTCTAATTACACTTGGGTAAACAGCTTCTCTGCTTCTATCTTTAATGGTGTTGGTTTAGGATTCGAATTCGGTCTACGTGGTAACAAACAAGAATCTTTCAACGCAGTACTTGCTGACCCAGATGTTGTAAACCCACCAGCGGATATCGACGCACTTGATAGTGGTGACAATAAAGTACAGACTTACTGGTTGTTTGGTGTTACTTATAGCATCGCTAAATAATCTAATCATATTGAACACTTATGGAGGAATGAACCTCTATTGAGTAGTAATAGATAAAATATTTGATCCGTCCTTTCTATTAATTTAGAAAGGACGGATCTGTTTTATAGGGCTCCTTCATAGAAAAAGTGATAAATTCGCAGGTGACTTCTTTTTTTGATTTAATGCCTTTGCGGCATAACCTTGAACAAACACTCTATGCCCGATAAAAAGCTCTTTTTGCTCGATGGCCACGCCTTAGTTTACCGTGCTCATTATGCCTTTATTACCCGACCCTTGGTCAATTCTAAAGGAATGGATGTATCTGCCGTAACGGGATTTACTCGCTATCTATGGGATATCCTGTCAAATCAGAAACCAACGCATATTGCAGTATCATTTGATCTTTCGGGGCCAACTTTCCGGAATGAACTTTTTCCGGAATACAAAGCGAATCGCGAAGCACAACCAGAGGCAATTTCTATAGCAATTCCTTACATCAAAAAAATAATCCAGGGGTTCAATATTCCCGTAGTCACTAAGCAGGGTTACGAAGCAGATGATGTGATTGGAACCCTGGCAAAACAAGCAGAACAAGAAGGCTTTCAGGTCTACATGGTTACTCCGGATAAAGACTACGCTCAATTGGTTTCAGAGAATGTTTTTATGTACAAGCCAGGGCGAAAAGGCGGAGATGTTGAGATTTTGGGTAAGCAAGAAGTACTCGAAAAATGGGATATTGAACGAGTGGATCAGGTGATTGATATTCTAGGATTACAAGGAGATAGTGTTGATAATATCCCTGGAATTCCGGGAGTTGGTGCCAAAACTGCAGTAAAGCTTTTGAAGCAATTTGATTCGCTGGAAAACTTACTTGAAAATACGGACCAGTTAAAAGGGAAACAAAAAGAAAAAGTTGAAGCCTTTGCGGATCAGGGACGATTGTCAAAGGTCTTAGCAACGATCGATATTAATGTACCTGTACAATTTGATGCTAAAGTATACGAGGTAGAACCTTTGGACAAATCGATATTGTCTGAGTTGTTTAAGGAGTTAGAATTCCGGAGATTGTCTGCTCAGATTCTGGGTGAAGCGCAACAACCTATTCAGAAAGGAGGACAACAAAGTCTATTTGGTGATGCGGCGGCTGCCCCTACACCAAAAAAGTCTGCTGCTCCCCCGCTACCTGCGCATTCAGTAGCGGAGCATTCCATTGAGAATACAGAACATGAGTATCATTTAGTCAGTGACGCAGCTCAGCGAAAAAAACTTATTCAACTTTTGGGCAAACAAAAAGTCTTTTGCTTTGATACAGAAACAACCGGTATTGATGCAAATGATGCAGAATTGGTAGGTATCGCTTTCTCCGTAAAACCTAAGGAAGGATATTATTTACCAATCCCGGAGAATCAAGAAGAAGCAAAAGCAATACTCGAAGAATTTAGAGGCGTTTTAGAAAATCCGTCAATCAATAAGATTGGCCAAAATATAAAGTATGATGCCTTAATTCTGAAATGGTATGGAATTGATGTGCAAGGTAAATACTTCGATACTATGGTTGCGCACTATCTCTTAGAGCCGGAACTACGACATAATATGGATTATCTGGCGGAGACTTACCTGAAGTATAAGCCAGTCTCTATCACGACCCTGATTGGGAAGAAAGGCAAAAATCAATTGACGATGCGGCAGGTTCCAGTCGAAAAGATAGTTGAATATGCTTCGGAAGATGCAGACATTACTTATCAACTCCGCGATTATCTTGAACCAAAACTAAGAGAAGAAGACCTGCAAAAGTTATATGATGAAATTGAAGAACCACTAATTAAAGTTTTGGTGGAAATAGAGTCCAACGGAATTAATCTTGATGTTCCTTTCTTAGAGCACTATGCGACGGAGCTGGCAAAGCATATTGATGAATTTGAAAAAAGTATTCACGAAGCAGCAGGTGTACCCTTTAATATTGCTTCTCCTAAACAAGTTGGTGAAGTACTTTTTGACAAACTTGAGCTACCCTATCGTTGGCGGAAAACAAAGACTGGACAGTACTCTACCGATGAAACAAAATTAAGTGAACTAGCAGAGAAGTTTCCAATTGCTGAAAAAATACTCCAGTACCGTGGCTTGACAAAATTGAAATCGACCTATGTTGATGCTTTGCCAAAAATGGTAAACCCAAAGACCGGGCGGATTCACAGTTCCTTTAATCAGGCTTTGGCTGCAACGGGGCGTCTAAGTTCTAATAATCCGAATCTTCAGAATATTCCGATTCGAACACCGGAAGGCGCAAAAGTTCGGAAGGCTTTTATTCCAAAAGATAAAAACCACATTTTACTGGCAGCGGATTATTCACAAATTGAGTTGAGGCTAATTGCCGAAATCAGTGGAGATGAAGCGATGCTGGAAGCCTTTCAAAAAGGACAGGATATTCACGCAGCAACTGCAGCTAGAGTTTTTGAAGTACCAATTGAAGAAGTTACCCGCGAACAACGCTATCGCGCTAAGACGGTTAACTTTAGTGTGATCTACGGTGCAGGAGCCACCAATCTGTCTCGTCAATTAAAGATCAAACGTGCTGAGGCAAGTGAGTTGATCGCAAATTACTTTAAGCAATATCATGGCTTAAAGACCTATATGGATGATATTGTAAAAGATGCCAGGGAGAAAGGTTATGTAAAAACACTTAAAGGCCGCAGACGCTATCTACGAGATATCGATTCAAGAAATTCATTGATTCGTAGCAATGCAGAACGAATGGCGATCAATACTCCTGTACAAGGTTCCGCAGCGGATATGATAAAGATTGCGATGATTAATCTTCATCGACGTATGCAAGAAGAAGGGTTTAAGTCGAAGATGATTCTTCAGGTACATGATGAGCTTGTTTTTGATGCGCATAAGGACGAGCTAGATAGACTAAAACCTATTATTGAGGAGGAAATGAAAAATGCGATGCCTAATCTCAAAGTACCTATTGTAGTAGGTATTGACCAGGGCGCAAATTGGCTGGAAGCACATTAAACAAATCAAGTTTTCAACATAACTTTATGCAATTTTCAAGGCCTATTCCGGTACAATCACTTGCACAGCAATATAATTGTGAGGTAATTGGAGACGATCAATTATTCGCTACAGGGATTAATGAAATTCATAAGGTTAGAGCAGGAGATATTACTTTTTCTGATCTAGAAAAATATTTCAAGAAAGCCCTGCAATCTGCGGCGACGATTATCATCTTAAATAAAAAAGCGGAATGCCCTCCGGGAAAAGTTTTATTAATCTGCGACGATCCCTTCAAAGTTTATAATGCTATTGTTAAGTCACACCGAGCTATTCAGCCAATGAGTGCTACTGTAAGTGACTCCGCTTTTGTTGATCCATCTTCGATTATCGAACCGCATGTAATTATTGGTAATCATGTCCGGATCGGCAAAGGATGTTATATCCACGCTAATGTTACTATCCAGGATTATACAATTATAGGAGATCATGTAGAGATTGATTCCGGGACGGTAATTGGATCCAGTGCATTTTACTTCAAAAAGCAAAGCGACGGATTTACCAAATGGCGCTCCGGAGGAAGAGTCATTATAGAAGATAATGTTTACATCGGAGCAAATTGCACGATTAATAAAGGGGTCTCTGGAGATACGATTATTGGTGCAGGAACAAAGATTGATTGTCTCGTTCATGTTGCGCATGGCGCAGAGATTGGTAAGCGATGCTTGATCGCCGCTCAGGTAGGGATATCTGGTAAGGTGATTATTGAAGATGAAGTATCGATTTATGGACAAGCAGGAATTGCACATGGCGTCCGAATTGGTAAGAAAGCAGTCATCGGAGCACAATGTGGAGTTTCTAAAGATTTAGAAGGTGGGAAAATCTATCAGGGGGCTCCGGCAACGGAGATCAGGCGAATCCATCGCGAGATGGCAGCTCTTCGTCAACTTCCGGAGTTCATGAAAACCATGCGGGATAAACTCAAAAACCTTTAAACTATTTCCATTTAATATTACAACCCATACTCGGGTACTGCGTTTCGATTGTATTGCCAGCCAAAGTAGCATCAATGGCATTTCGCAAATCTATACCAGTCAAAGGCGTATTATTCCCCGGACGAGAGTCATCAAGACGACCTCTGTAGCTTAGTTCCATTGCTCCATTAAAGACATAAAAATCCGGTGTACAGGCCGCATCATAAGCTTTTGCAACTTCTTGGCGCTTGTCATAGAGATAAGGGAACGGAAAGCGAAGTACTTTGGCAACAATCCGCATTTTGTCTGGTGCATCATCAGGATGTGCTTCCACATCATTAGAGCTTATAGCAATGAAAGAAACGCCCCGATTGCGATATTCATTGGCGATACGAACAATCTCAGGATTGACATGAATCACATAGGGACAATGGTTACAAATAAACATGATGACGGTAGCCTGATTGGACTTTAGATCATCCAGACTATAATAATTACCACTTACGGTATCCATCAGGTGAAAATTAGGTGCTTTCGTACCCAAAGGAAGCATTGTTGATTCTGTCAAAGCCATAAGATTAAGATTTTAGTTGTCAAACAAATTCATGATTAGTAAGTTCGTTCGAGCTTTAAATTTGACGTGAAAATACTAGGCCTGTCATGGAAAAACAAATTTTCGATATTTCTGAGTAATATTAGGCTGTATTAATTAGTGCTTGCCAATTTTGTAAAAGATTAAATATGGTGCTAAATGATTTTACTTGGTCGAAAATAATTATGACTAATTGGTACTAC
>JAHDHW010000127.1 GCA_020631105.1 Saprospiraceae bacterium
TTTGGATACGGTTTATCCTATGGTCATTTTTCATACCAGAATTTGCGCCTCTCTTCGAATGAAATGAAGCTGGGTGATAGTATTGAAGTCCAGGTTGAAATTAGCAATAATGGAAGAATGGCTGGAGTGGAAGTTGCGCAGCTTTATATTCAGGATTTATTTGGGAGTATTACTAGACCAATAAGAGAATTAAAAGGATTCCAAAGAGTGCATCTCAACGTCGGAGAAACGAAAACAATCACCTTTCAATTAGACAGTAAGGATCTCGCTTTTTATAATCGCAAAATGGAATTCGTTACGGAGCCCGGAGCATTTAAGCTTTGGGTCGGAGGAGATTCCAATGCAACTTTAGAAACATCATTCCATGTAATAAAGGCATCTAACATCTAAACAAAACACAAAACCGAAGAACCAACAAACATTCTTAAAATGAAGAAAACATACTTTATTATCCTCGTAGCATTAATCGTGGCCTTAGGCGGATTCCTAATGGGTTTCGATGCTTCTGTCATCTCAGGTGTCAACAAATTTATTGAGCTTGAATTCGATCTGACCAAACTAGAATTAGGATGGGCCGTGGCCTCTCTTACCGTAACGGCTACCCTGGCAATGATGGTTGCCGGGCCAATTAGTGATAGAATCGGTCGTAAGAAAGTTTTGACCTATGCCTCTCTGCTTTATTTTATCTCAGCTATAGGTTCAGCTTTCGCACCTTCCTTTTTAATCCTTGTCATCGCTCGAATGATCGGTGGATTAGGTGTTGGAGCATCTTTAATTATTGCACCAATGTACATCGCTGAAATCGCTCCCCCTGAAATGAGAGGTAGAATGGTTTCTTTTAACCAGCTAAATATTGTGATTGGTATTTCGGTTGCATTTTTTACGAATTACATGATTCTTCAATTGGGAGACTCTGATGCTTCCTGGGCTCAATCCCTAAAGTTTGGAGAGTATAATTGGCGTTGGATGTTAGGCCTCGAAGCTCTACCTGCAATTCTTTATTTCTTTGCTTTATTCTTTGTACCAAAGAGTCCAAGATGGTTAGCTATGAAAGGGAATTATGATGAGGCCTTAACCATCATGAAAAAAGCAACTGATGACGAAGAAGCAACTAAAATCATACAATCTGTAAAGGATAGCATGAGTGAGGAGACTACTCAGAATAAACTTCCAATCAAAGAACTTTTTCAACCAGCATTAAGAACAGTTTTGGCTATTGGTTTGGTTATCGGGATCCTCCAACAAATTACCGGAATCAACTCTGTTTTCTTTTATGCTCCGATGATCTTTGAACAATCTGGAATTGGTACAGATGCTTCCTTTGTACAGGCAATTCTCGTTGGTCTAGTCAACCTCGTTTTTACGATTATTGCTATTGCTTTGATTGACAAACTAGGCCGAAAGCCATTACTTGTCTTTGGTGTAAGTGGTATTATTATCACTATGTTTTTACTTTCTTATGGTTTTAAACAAGCTACTTATACCCTAACAGAAAAAACCGTAAAAACACTTCCTGCTGAAGTTAATCAAGAACAAGTGGCGACCCTGATAGGTCAAACATTTGATGATGATATCAGCTACAAACAAGCCATTCGATCAACATTGGGTAAAGATGTTGCGCAAGAGTTTGAATCTCAGCTAATCACAGCTGCCGTTAAAATGAATGCCTGGTTAATCCTGTTCGGGATCCTTGGCTTCGTAGCAGCTTTTGCAATATCTGTAGGGCCAGTAATGTGGGTATTATTCTCAGAACTTTTCCCAAATTGGATCAGAGGTTTAGCCATTTCTTTTGTCGGATTAGTAAATTCTGGAGTAAGCACACTTGTACAATTTATCTTCCCTTGGGAGCTCGACAATCTAGGAAGTTCTATGACATTCATGATTTATGGTATTTTTGCAGTATTAGGTTTGATATTTATTATATTGAAAGTGCCAGAGACCAAAGGAAAATCATTAGAAGAACTAGAAAAATTACTCGTAAAATAAATAGTTGGAAGCCCATTTTATCAAAGTGTGCTCAGCGAATAAACAAAACCAAATTATGAAAGTATTAAATCACAAATCCATTTTTTCGCTAATCATATTTGCAATTCTTAGCTTTAGTGCCTGCACTGAATCAACCACTGAAACAACAGCAGTTCAAGAGCCCGAAGCTAAAAAAGAAGTTGCCACGGAATTTACTGTGGAAGCGGAAAACTTTGTCCAATTTCAAGGTGATCTCACCAAAACAGATGACCACATCATTTCTAATGGTGATGAAAGCTGGATTTCTTTTGATATTAATGTACCCGCAGCAGGAAGATATAAAGTAGAGCTTAATGCTGCTAGTGGCTCCGCCGAGGCAAGTGCATGGATTGAGGACTATATTGATAATAAGGATGGTCGAACTTATAACATCACCGGCAAAATGGATGTCGCCAATGCTGAAAGCTTCGCCATATCAACCATTGACGGTAGCCCCTTGAATAAAGGTCCCCACAAAATCAAGATTCATATAAAAGGAGCGAACACCAAAGTTGATGGCGTTAAATTCTCTCTGATCAAAGCACATCAACTTACTCCAAAAGTACTGACTCAAAAAACCGATGGTGAAGAATGGAAGGTTGTTTGGTCCGATGAATTTGACGGTAGCGGCATTCCGGATACCAGCAAATGGACCTTTGATATCGGAAACTGGGGATGGGGTAATAATGAACTACAATATTATACAGAAGCGCGTCCGGAAAATGCAAGAGTTGAAGATGGTAACTTAATCATCGAAGCCCGCAAAGATGATATGGGACAAGATTGGACTTCTGCAAGATTAACAACCAGAGGTAAAGTCACCTTTGTATACGGCCGTATTGAATTTCGTGCTAAAGTACCACCAAAACGTGGAAACTGGGCAGCAGGCTGGACACTCGGAGACAAGTATGTAGATGAGATCTCCTGGCCTTATTGTGGTGAAATTGATATTATGGAAAGTGTAGGTTATGAGATGGATGATGCTACCGGAAATGGAAAAGCGCACGCAAGTGTACACTGTGGAGCATATTATTTTAAACTCGGTAATCACCACACCGGAACGGTCGATGTAGAAAACCTAAATAATGATTTTCACATTTATGCGGTAGACTGGACTCCGGAAGGAATTGTTGCTTCTGTAGATGGAAAAGAGTACTTCACTTATGATGATACAAGTAGCCAGCTAGCATGGCCATTTGGTGAGCCTCAAAACATCATCCTTAATCTTGCCATGGGTGGCGGCTGGGGCGGAGCCCAGGGAATGGACGATACTATGACCTCGCAAAAAATGATCATCGACTACGTCCGCGTTTACGAAAAATAATTGAAAAGCTTTAATTAGTTTATATGGATACCTTAGTCATGGATAAAACCATAGCACAAAAAATAAATGACTTATTGGGAAGAATGAGCCTTGACCAAAAAATTGGTCAAATGACTCAAACTGAACGATTGGCCATTACGCCAAAAGAAGTGAAAGAGTATCATATTGGCTCAGTATTAAGTGGAGGGGGATCAGTCCCGGGTGACAACCAACCTGCCGACTGGATTAAGATGAATGATGAATATTGGGCCGCTTCAATGGAAGAAGATGAGCAGCATCTTGCTATTCCGATCATTTACGGAGTTGATGCCATTCATGGTCATAATAACGTTTTAGGTGCCACAATATTCCCTCATAATATTGGTTTAGGTGCAGCTAATGATCCAGAACTAATCGAACGAATTGCAAAAGCTACTGCAAGGGAGATTTTATCCACCGGGGTCGAATGGACCTTTGCCCCTACCCTTGCAGTTGCTCGCAATAATCACTGGGGTCGAACCTATGAGAGTTATGCTGAATCCCCTGAAATCGTTCAGTCTTATGCAGGTCGATTCGTAAAAGGTTTACAAAATTCATTAGGTAGAGATAGTGTTGTTGCCTGTGTCAAACACTGGGTGGGTGACGGCGGCACATCCTACGGAGTTGATCAGGGAGATACGGAAATCTCTGATGATGAAATGTCTGAAATTCACATCTCCCCTTATTACCCTGCACTAGCAGAAGGTGTCCTCACAGTAATGGTTTCCTTCAATAGTTGGAATGGGAAGAAGTGTCACGGAAATAAATACCTATTGACCGAAGTACTCAAAGAAGAACTGGAGTTTGAGGGCTTTATCATATCTGACTGGGACGGAATTGATTACATCGATGAAGATTATTCAGAGACCGTAGCCAGAGGCATCAATGCCGGGATTGATATGTTTATGGTTTCTGAAAAATGGCGGGAGTTCATTGCACACGCTAAAAACCATGTGCTATCAGGTCGGGTTTCAATGGAGAGAATTGATGATGCGGTGAAGAGAATTCTCTACGTAAAACTTATGTATGGTCTATTTGACAGACCTCGTCCAGCAGAAAGATATTGGTCCAAAAACCCTGACTTTGGTACAAGTCATAATAGAGCAATCGCTCGGGAAGCAGTACGTAAATCCTTAGTATTGCTTAAAAATGAGAACGATATTCTACCGCTTAGTAAAAATGCGCGAATCATAGTTGCCGGAAAAAATGCAGATAATCGTGGCTATCAATGTGGTGGATTTACCATTGCGTGGCAAGGTATCACGGACGATAATGAATCTGCAGATTCTGATAACAAAGGCGGTCCGATTATTATGGATTATAATTCTTCGTCTGCCCAAATTCAAAAAGGAAGTATCGTTGGTGGCACTTCGATTTGGGAAGGCATCAAAGCAGTTGCGCCTAATGCGACACTCAATCTTAATGGAACAGCTGCTGATCCAAATTTACATGATGTGGGCATCGTAGTCATCGGTGAAACGCCTTATGCAGAAGGTATGGGAGATATTAGAGATGGTGATTATCAGATCGAAGAGACCAGCGAAAAGATTGAAGGGTTTTTAAAGGTCCTCGCACCATATGGTCATTCAACTGTACTTAATGAATTGCATCCTGAAGACCTACGAACCATTCAACATATTACCGACAAAGGAATCCCTGCCATTGTGGTATTGGTAAGTGGTAGAACGCTGATTATAAAAAAAGAATTAGAATTATCTTCAGCATTCGTAGCGGCTTGGCTTCCGGGTTCTGAAGGGCAAGGCATTGCAGATGTGCTCTTTGGCGATTATGACTTCCAGGGAAAACTTTCGTTTACCTGGCAAAAACATAGAGACGAAAACTATATAAAAGGCGATAGTCCCTATGAGCCATTATTCCCTTATGGTTATGGCCTTTCTTATAATGGCTAAATTATATATTTGGGTGCTTATTTAAACACCTTTGGAATTGGGCTCAGATCATAGGTTCTACCATTGTGTTTTATTTTCTTCTTCATTCGCTGAACTTCGTCCAAAGATTTGTTATTGACATTCAGTGGCAGCCAGCCAACTTTTATGGTTTCCTCTCCATTGCTTAAGGAAAAGAGATAATAATCTGACGATTCTACCAACACTTCTTTTAACTTATAGTCTCCTATTGCTTTGATGAAATCATGTAGAATATTAACGGAGGCTTTAGCTGAAACCTGCCCGTTTCCCTCTGTATAAAATCCAGAAGAATGGTAAGCAAACTGACAAGGGTTCTGACCTTTATCATCCATTAGCTCAAAAACATTCGCTCGCCAAACGCCCATTCTTGCGTGTAGCAATAAAGCGCGAGCTACATAAATACCTTGAGCGACCTCCCCCACTGCAGTAGCATTTACCTTCTCGGTACAGTCATCTCTGGTATCCCATCCATATTCAGAAGCGTATAAGTTACGGGCATCTGGCGGCATATTCATTTGCAACCATTTCCAGGCATTCCTTCCGTATAAAAAAGCACTGGACTCTTCTTCGGGAGTAGCAATTAATCGTTCTTTAAACCATCCTGTGATCGGTCTGTCTTTGATATCATTTGGATAATTATGAATATTTACGCCCGCCAGTTTACAGCGATTCGTAGTATTTAGCCTTGTCCCCAGATAATCTTTCCAATTCGCGCGAATCCAATTAGCAGGCTTCGCATTCTCAAAATGATTCCCCTGAAAGGCAGCAGGGATTAACTGAATTCGAAAATCATTTCCGTAATAAGCTTCAAAACCTTCCACAAATCCATCTACAATAGTTTGATAGGTCTTTGCAGGAAGCCCCCATGGTTCGTTTCCTATTTCTAAAGTTTTACAGACTTGATAAGAACCATCCTTTGGTCCATATGCTCTGGCAAACAACATCGCATACGCTTTTGCCGTCAGTCGGGCATCTCCCCAGTCTTTCTCCAGGTACCATTGATTCGGAAAATTATGTGCCTCCGCTTCTCCTTTCGGGAAGTTGAAATTAACGACCGTAAGCGTAATTTGCAGATTGCCTTTAAATTGATCAGAGACACTTTTCTGGTATATCCAATTTTGGTTGAGGTAATTTTCATAAACATTTAGAAAGTCAGCGGTTAAGGGCTCCTCAACCAATGTTTCTGTTTTAGGATCAAAAGTGATTATTCGATCTCCTTTTTGCCAGGCACCTCGTTGTATCGGCACCCCCGCAGCATCTACCAGTAATTTAAGTCGATGAATATCTTTTGGCGTATGTTTTCTCAAGGTCTTGGGATCATTACCATTAGCCTGCCCTAAGCCATCATCCCAATAATCCTTATTCATAAAATGAAAAGTACGGGCATGTGAGAAAGTCTCCCCCAGATGTTCCATTTTATCAAAATGCCATTGATTTCCAATATTGACATTGACTCCGTTCAACTCATAAAAAGTCGGAACTTCGCCGGAATAAATCTCTGAAGCAAGCCTGGGCATTTCAATCTGCAAAGGATGTCCCACACTTGGGCGATCTTGATCCACCTGGCAAAAGTCCTGTACACTAGTCTGAGCAACTAATGCCATTGAAGTAGCAGACTGATCCAAACGGCAAGTACTAAGAAAGGTAATAATGAGTAGGAGAAAAGAATAGTTTTTCAAATTCATGGGTATTTATGATCAAATAGAAATATCAAACGATCATTCTTATCTTTTGAGTATCTCTATCGTTTTAATAAAAATAAAGACTCAAGATAAGACTTTGTCAACTCCCATGCAGCAGTATCCAAAAACATGACTCATGACTTATAACTTATGACTAATGACTTATGACTTATCACTCATGACTCATGACTAATCTCACCTCAACGCATCAAGCTCCCGAAGTTGTGGATCATTCGGAGATATTAATGCTGCACGTTTCACCAAAGCATCTCCAGCCGCTACATGCTTCTCATAATATTCTAAGGCCGCAAGGTTGATCAAACCCTGGAAATAATCCGGATCAAGAGACAAAGATCGTTCGTAGAGTTCCCGCGCCTTATCAAATTGATTTAACTGGACATAAACAAAGCCCAAATTCGTTAAGGCCAGGCTGCGTTTTGGATTTTCACTCAACACAAATTCAAAGACCTTTTTAGCTTGTGGGATAGACCCCATTCTCATATAAGTGGTCCCCAGTTTTTCTTGAAACTCCAGGTTATGTTTTTGTAATTGAGTCGCTCGTTTGTAATACAGTAAGCCCTTACTAAAATCCCCAAGCTTAGCAAAAGCTTCTCCAATTCGATAAGCCATCCAGGCATCTTTAATGGTAGGAGCCGGTCGATTTGCAGCAATCTTTGCAATGGGTGTATAGTCCTTTCTGGAAAAGTAAAAATGTACCCAGGCTTTTTGTTTAGGCTCCGTTTCAGCGTCGGAACGACCCAAGTATAATAAAGCAGAATCCAGGATTGCAGACTCCTGGAGGTTTTTATCATACATCGCCAGATAACCTTGCGCCATTTCCAGATCACTCGGATTCGACTTAGTCAGATTTTGTAAACCCAGGAACTCAGCTATTTCAGATTGATCCTGCTCATTCAATTGCCGTTCATTAAAATCCGTCACTCGACTGATATAATGATCCGTAATCCTAACGTGTGGAATATCAATACTCGATGATGGTGGCATATGGCAACCAACGCAATTATCTTCTCTGGCATTTCGGTCGGCCATTGGCGCGGTACAATCTGCTAATTTTTGCTGAGTATGACAATTCTGACAAGGTTGATTAAAGGACTGTTTATCTGCTTTTCGGACCGAATGGTGAGGATGATGACAGGTCAGACAAGTCAGCTCTTCTGAGTTTTGGTAACAGGCACTTAAGCGAAGTCGATCCGCCTGCGAAGCCATTATAAATTGCTCATGAGAATTGCTGTAACGAGGCAAATAAACATTCATTACCTCTGAGAGCTTCATCCCGGGCTTGAAATCAAAAAACGTTTTACCCTCCGCCAAGACTGGAATGCCCTGTAAGTGACAACGCTGGCAAAGATCCATCTGCAGATCCTTTGGCAAATCCCTGGGATTAACAATCGTATAATCAATAAATTGGGAAGTATCTACAATATTCCCCGCAAGCTTTTCTTTTACATGAATTTCTCCTGGTCCATGACATCTTTCGCACTCAATACCTCTTGGCATTTCAGTGTACTTATTCAAAGATGTAGAAACGTGGTCCGGCAAATGATTATGACAAGTAATACATTCTGTGGTTAGGAATCGGGAGAATCGTTGGTTTTCTTTATCAAAGCCCGGCGCCATATCCCAGCGCTTTTCTTGTGTATAATAAGTAATCGGAGCCTGGTAAACATAGCCGTTTTCATCAATGATATGACTATTCGTATGATGACCTGAACCAATAATGTAATCAATCGCCTCTATTCGTTTGTGTATCGTATCCTTACCTTCCATTCGGTATTCTAATACATACATCTGTTCTCCTTCAAAATAAGGTCGGTAGTAAAAGTTACTGAGCGAGTCATAAACCACAGCATGCTCATCAAAGATAGCCGATGTTTTTTCTTTTGTTGCCTGGTCAAAAGACTGCCCCATACCCGTTTCCATAAAACTATGATAGACATTAGAATGGCAAGAACGGCAGGTCTCCATCCCCATATACGCTACGGAATCCTGCAAGTTGAGATAGACCTCGCTAACCTTTACTTCCTCCGAAGTATTACAATAAATAATCAGACTCGCACAGAGCAGAAATGCTCCGTAAATTGCATTTTTCACAGGTATAAAATTATGGAGATTGTCTAGATGCTAATTGAATAGCTCAAGTTATTTTTTATTATTCGCGGGTATAAATACACGCTGAAACTTTGATCCTACACTACGGATGAGCCGCTACCCAAACCGCGCCATCTTCAAAAAATTCTTTCTTCCAGATGGGGACCGTTTCTTTCAGCGTATCAATACAATATTCGCAGGCTTCAAACGCAGCTTTGCGATGTGGTGTCGCTACCGCAATGATCACTGCTATATCGGTAATATCTAATTTACCGACCCGATGATGGATAACCACATGGGCGGCTTGCCATTTTTCTGCGGCCTGCTCTGCAATCTTTCTCATCTCCGAAATAGCCATCGGCTTATAAGCCTCAAACTCCAAATGGGTCACCTTCTTACCTTTCGTCTGATCCCGAACGGTCCCAACAAAAACAACCGTTCCTCCTGCAGTCGGACTAACTGCCAAATCATTACATTCTTCTACTGAAAGCGGTTCATCTTTTAGTTCGATGTTTATCATTCTATTGTTTAATTTATATTAACCCCCACTCACCGGAGGAATAATCACCACTTCATCAGATTCTTTCAACTCATAATCATCATTGCGATATTCTTCATTGACAGCGATAGATAGAGATCGTAATTTAGAAAACTCAGGAAAGGTATCACAGAGTGTTTGCTTAAGACTCTTGACATCATTCCCATGACTTAATTCGATTTCCTTGGTTTGACCATCTAATATATCTTTGGCAATTCCAAAAGCCAAAATATTTATTTTCATGATACTGATTTTAAATATTCATTTAATTCATCCCAACTTAGGGTTGCACATTTCATTCGCCCGGGAAAAGCTTTCGCTGCCGCGAAAGCGGCAAAATCCTCTGGTGCATCCTCTGCTTCGCCATTAACGGTTTTGAAGTAAGCAGCTACAAGTTGTTTCACTTCCTCTATGGACTTCCCTTTCAGGTGTTTAATCAAAATTGAGGTGGAAGCTTTTGAGATTGCACAACCAAACCCATGAAAGTGAATATCCTCAAGCTGTCCTTCTACTATGTTTAAATACAGATTAAATCGATCCCCACAAATTGGATTATAGGCTTCAATAATCATCCCTGCTTCAGGGCGTTTTTCATATCCGACCGGTTCTTTATTGTGATGAAGGATTACACTTTGATAAAGTGCCTTTAATTGATCTGTCATTCATTTAAATTTTGCCTGATGTCTTCGTATCAAGTTTGCAAAAGAAATACTTCATTTCTCTTAATCTAAGCTCCAAACATTAAATCATGGATTTCCTGCATAATCTCGATTGCTCTATCCACTTCACTTTTCAGATTATAAATCGAAAAAGACATTCTACTGGTGCCCGGTAATTCCAGAAAATCCATCAGTGGCTGGGTACAATGATTTCCTGCACGAATTGCTATTTGATGCGCTCCTAAAATCGTCGCTATATCATGCGGGTGTACGCCGTCTATTACAAAAGAAATGATAGCACTGGAATGCTCCTCAGAACCAACCAGGCTAAATCCTTTGATCTCCTGTAGTCGACTTAAAGCATATTCTCGTAGTTCCTTCAAATATGCCTTGATCTCTTTCTTATCATATTGACTAAGGTAATCAATTGCAGCGCCCAAGCCAATAACACCAGCAATATTTGTCGTTCCCGCTTCAAAGCATTGCGGTGCTGATAAGAAACTACTTTTCTCGAAGCTAACATTCTTGATCATATCACCACCAAAAACAATCGGTTGCATTGCATTAAGGTGTTCTTCCTTTGCATAAAGAATCCCAATTCCTGTCGGCCCAAATAGCTTATGCCCCGAAAAGACAAAAAAATCGGCATCTAAATCCGAGACATCAATATCAAAATGTGCTACACTTTGAGCACCGTCAACTAAAACAGGAATATTTTTTTGATGAGCAATCTTAATAACCTCCCGAATTGGATTTATCCGTCCAAAAGTATTAGAGACATGAGTTAATGCAATTAACTTGGTCCGCTTACTCAAGCTTACCCTTAGAGTCCCCAAATCTATCGCACCTTCCCGGTCGATCGGCATCACTTTGAGCGTAGCCCCTTTGGCTTTACATATCATTTGCCAGGGAATAAGATTCGCATGATGCTCCATCTGACTAATGATTACCTCATCACCTGCTTTTAATTGCGCTCCAAGGAAAGATTGTGCAACAAGATTAATAGAGGCAGTGGTACCACTGGTGTAAACAATGTTTTTCGCAGAAGGAGCACCTATAAAATTGGCAACTTTTCCGCGAACGGCTTCATAGCGTTCAGTGGCTTTTGCCGCGATATCATAAACCCCTCGATGGATATTTGCGTTAAAATGAGTGTAAAACTCAGTTATCGCATCAATAACGACTTGTGGCTTCTGGGTGGTAGCCGCATTATCAAAGTAAATCAAGTCAGGATGCTCCCGAAAAACCGGAAAATCCTTACGTATGTTATCGGGTTCGAGCATGCGACAATTTATAACATTTTTGAAATTAGAAGCCAAAGAATCATCAGAATTCTATAATTTTAGCAAGAAGACTGAATAAACGAGAAGAAAACTATAATTTAATATGCTTTTGGCTTAAGTTGTTCATGAAATGGAGCCAGTTGGAATAGAAGTACTTGTAATTTAGAAATGCTGGCAGAATAAAACCAAAAAAATGCTATACGATAACCATGGGAGGCTAATTAATTATCTGCGCTTAGCGGTTACGGACCGTTGTAATCTACGCTGTTTTTATTGTATGCCGGAGGAAGGGATCAAATATATGCCCAAGAAAGAGTTGCTGACCTATGAAGAGATGGAGCGAATAGTTACCATCATGGCAGGTGAAGGCATCGAGAAAATACGAATTACCGGAGGAGAACCTTTTCTTAGAAAAGGAATGTTAGACTTTATCGGTCGGCTTTCTAGGATAAAAGGCATCAATCAGCTTAATATTACAACAAACGGTACCTTAACTCGTGACCTGGTTCCTCATTTCAAAGAAGCCGGGATCAGTTCCGTAAACCTAAGTATTGATAGCCTTGATCCTGAGCGTTTCAAAGATATTACCCGTAGAGATAATTTTGCCGAAGTGATGGAGACCTTCCATTTGTTAATGGAACACCAGATTCCCACGAAGCTTAATGCTGTGGTCATGAACGGAAGAAATATCGAAGACCTGATTCCTATGGTGCAACTCAGCGAACACTATCCTATCAGTGTAAGATTTATTGAGGAGATGCCGTTTAATGGTACCGGAAAGGGAGAAGATTTATTATGGGACTTCCCCAAAATACTCGAGCATATCAAAGCACAATTTCCTGGCATCGAAAAACTCAAGGATCCTAAGCATTCTACCTCATTCAATTATAAGGTGCCCGGTTTTAAAGGATCAGTTGGGATTATTGCTGCCTATAGCCGTCTATTTTGCGGATCTTGTAACCGCATTCGCCTTACACCTCAGGGCATGCTAAAAACTTGTTTGTACGACGATGGTGTCTTTAATATTAAAAACATCCTTAGGGCCGGCGCAAGTGATCAGCAATTATTAGCCACTTTAAAAGAAGCGCTAAACAATCGGACAAAAGATGGTTTCGAAGCAGAAGCGAATCGCAAACTAAATTTTCCAGTCTCTGAATCAATGGCTACCATTGGTGGATAATAAAAACCTCATTTAACAACTCATTCTATTTTTTATGAAACATGTTTTAAGTATTTGTATCTGTTCCTTGCTATTGCTCTGGACTAACGATGGTATTGCTCAGAAAAAAGTGGCTATGAAAGCCGCTCCTTCTTTCAAAGGAGGTGAAGCACAAATAGTCGATGAATTTAGTGATCCTGATAAATGGATCAGACATGATCTTTGGGTGGAAACTGATTTTGATTCTGATGGTGATCGAAAAAAGGATCGTATGCACGTAAGTGTAACTCGCCCTTTTCAGACCGACAGCGAAGGACTAAAATTACCAGTCATCTATATTACCAGTCCTTATTTCGCAGGGGTCGCCGGAAATGAAGAAGGTGCCTTTTGGGATGTGCGACATGAGCTTGGAGAAATCCCGCCTCCGCATAAACATCCGGAAGTTACCCGCCGTGGAGAACGGCCAATTATTTCTAATTCACATATCAAAACCTGGGTACCACGAGGTTACATCGTAGTGCATTCCTCCTCACCCGGTACAGGACTATCGCAAGGTGCTCCAACGGTAGGTGGTGAGAATGAAACGCTTGCTCCTAAATCTGTCATTGAATGGTTAACAGGCAAGCGCAAAGGCTACGAATCCATCGATGGTAAAAAAGAGGTCAAAGCGTTTTGGTCAACGGGTAAAGTCGGGATGACGGGGACTTCTTATAACGGGACACTCCCACTTGCAGCAGCAACTACAGGAGTAGAAGGGCTGGAAGCTATCATTCCTATTGCTCCTAATACTTCGTATTATCATTACTATCGCAGCAATGGTCTGGTAAGATCACCAGGTGGTTATCTGGGAGAGGATGCTGATGTACTTTATGATTTTATCCATAGTGGTGCAGAAGAGAATCGTGCGCGTAACAACAAAGTCGTGCGGGATCAGGAAATGGCTCAAGGAATGGACAGAGTTACCGGAGATTATAATGACTTCTGGGCAAAAAGAGACTACCTAAATCATATGGAAGGCATGAAAGCTGCAATGTTAATGTCTCATGGATTTAATGATTGGAATGTAATGCCTGAGCATAGTTACCGTATTATTGAAAAAGCTAAAGAAATGGGCCTTCCAGTTCAGATTTACTATCACCAGGCAGGGCACGGCGGACCACCACCTTTGACGATGCGGAACCGCTGGTTTACGAGATACTTGCACGGAGTTGCCAATGGCGTGGAAAATGATGCAAAAGCCTGGATCGTTCGTGAAAATGATAAACAAGAAGAACCAACGGCTTATAAAGACTACCCAAATCCAGAAGCTTCAAATGTAGTCATGTACCTCGAAGGAGGTGCCCCCGAACGCGGTACATTAAGTCTTACCAGACCCGCAAAACAAGGTACTGAAACACTGGTAGATAATTTTTCATTCGCTGGTGATGCCTTAGCTCAGGCTGAAATTACCGAGCATCGATTGATCTATGTTACCCCTAAATTAAAGCAGCCAATACATATTTCTGGTCTCTCAGAAATCACGATTAAGCTAGCCTCCAGTAAGCCTGCGGCAAACCTTTCTGTGATGTTGGTTTCATTGCCCTGGCGAAAAGGACGCAGAGCAACGATCAACGATAATATCATTACCAGAGGTTGGGCAGATCCACAAAATCATGCCTCCCTTACGAAAAGCGAACCATTAGTGCCGGGACAGTTTTATGAATTGACTTTTGATTTACAGCCGGATGATCAGATCATCCCTGCTGGGCAACAAATAGGTCTAATGATCTTTTCTAGTGACAAAGAGCATACGCTCTGGCCAGATCCGGGCACAGAGTTAACAATTGATTTGGACGGCACCAAATTAATCCTTCCAGTAGTAGGAGGAAAAGCAGTTTTTGAAAGCGCCTTAAAAAATGAAGCGGTAAATGATTAGTGTAGAAGAAGCAAGAGCTATTATCAGTGGGACTATAAAAGATTTTGGAATTAGCTCCGTAGATTTAGATGATGCGGTAGGCAGAGTGCTTCGAGAAGACTTTTCGGCAGACCGCGACTTCCCACCCTATAATCGGGTAACCATGGATGGTATTGCGATTCATACCGACTCCTTTGAGCCCGGCAAGGCTTTTCCGATTGCTGGCGTAGCCGCCGCAGGTGCTCCGCAGCTGAGTCTTCAAAGCACAGAACATTGTCTGGAAGTAATGACAGGTGCTATACTTCCGACTGGCTGTAATGCTGTCATTCGATATGAGGATCTATTGATCAGCGAAGGCACGGCCCAGGTACAATTAGAAAAAGTAAACCCTGGCCAAAACATCCATGACAAAGGAGAGGATCGTTTAGAAGGAAGTCTTGTGGTTAAATCAGGAAGGGTTTTATCTCCTGCGGAGATTGGTGTGGCTGCGACGATCGGTAAAGCGATGATTAAAGTAAGCCGCTTGCCAGAAACAATCATTATCAGCACAGGTGACGAGTTAGTGACGGTTGATCAACAACCGCTACCCTATCAAATTCGTCGTTCTAATGTACATCGATTAAAGGCCACGCTTAAGCAATTCAATATTGAGGCAGCAACCGAACATCTGGTTGATGATTTGGATGTTGTGACCAACCGATTAAAAGCAATCATCGAGGAAAAGGAATTGATTTTATTAAGTGGAGGCGTTTCGAAAGGTAAATTTGACTACTTACCGGAAGCTCTTGATCGCTTAGGTGTAAAGAAATTATTCCACCGAATTGCACAAAGACCAGGAAAACCTTTTTGGTTTGGACAAGCGCCAAATGGCGCCTTGGTATTTGCATTACCGGGCAATCCGGTATCTTCATTTATGTGTACGCAGATTTATTTATTGCCCTGGTTAAAATCTTGTCTTGGATTACCTGCTTCGCCTCAGCCATTTGGCGTTCTACAAAAAGATATCCTGTTTAAACCAGACCTGACATATTTTGCACAGGTCAAAATCACTTACGATAAAGCAGGAAAAATTTTAGCTCATCCGGTTGAAGGAAATGGGTCGGGCGATCTTGCAAATTTAGTAGATGCAGATGCTTTTATTGAAATCCCAAGAGGCAAAAATGAATTCGCAGCAGGAGAAATCTATCCCCTTCATTTTTATAGGTAA
>JAHDHW010000128.1:0-3285 GCA_020631105.1 Saprospiraceae bacterium
GTCCTTTTTTTGCTTGGTTGTAATAGATTCGTCCATTTTGGTAATAAGGGTGAAGGGTTAGTATGCGGTCTAGCTTTGCGCCTGTGGGGCGGTCGGCTTGTATTAGGTTAAGGGTGGTTTTGTATTCTTTTTCTACTTCTTGGATGGTGCGCTGAATTTCATCGTTCCAGAACTGCGCTTCGTACTGCCAGTGTATGGTTGCCGAATCGGGCGTGTTTTTGGAAGTTTCTGCAATCCACTGGATGGCTGCTTTCATTTTGGATTTACGCACAAAGGAATCGATGTAGTAAAAGTTCTTTTTGTACAAGCCCCATACGCGCACTGCGTTATAATCTGCTGTTTGTGTTCCGGCATAAGCAACATCCCAATGACCAACGATACATTCGAAACGGTCCATCCGCGGAAGCTTGGCCCATTGGATTTGATCGCTAGTAAATATTTTCCCTTCAACGTGTGGATCGTTGTTGAACTCCGCTTGCGCAGCCAGTGCGCCGATTTCCTTTTCAACTTCTTTAAAATAAGTTGGGCTGTACTTCTCTTTCCATGTGGGAACGTAGCTTACCGGATCGTAGGCATTCACGTTGTGCACCTTCCAGTTGGGGTGCTTTTCTTGCAACTGCGTTTGAATCATGCGCGGAGCAAACTTGTTGTTAGCTTGAATAAACCGGCGTATTGGTCCATCCATGGTTGGAATTAGATCGCGCTCAATCCATTGGACTACCTCGTTTTGTCGGCGTGGATTTTTGATGAGCTGTTTGTCTTCGATGTCATCGCAAATGCAGTAGTCTGGCCGCTGTGCTCTAACTCGAAGACCACGCACGCTTTGTCCCATTCCAAGTGCCTTTCCAATGAATCCGCTTTTGGTTTTAAAACTTCCATTCTCCCATGATCCAGAAATTTTCTGCTGTCCAAAGTCTTGTATGATTCTTGGGTTTGCTTCGAATTCCGCTTGGATGTCGGAAAGTAACATGGCGGCTTTGTCGTAATTATTTCCAATTACTACCATGTAATGGCATTCGTCTTGCATCCAGAGCCAGAAAGGTAGCAGTACATCGCACCAAACCGATTTAGCTAGTCCTCGTCCCCACTGGCAAAATCCTTTGTATGCTTTTTCTCGGATAACCCCTTTAGCAAAATCAATGTGAAAATCCGCACACTTGCTGGTAGCGTAGTGAGGAAAATAATACTCGACCATAAAGGCCACGTCCTTTTTCGCGCGCTTGACTCTTTCTTGCACCGCCTGTGGCGAATCATCCGCGTGTACGCACCCTGTTTCTTGGATCAGCGCCATGCGATCCAAATAGTTTTTTAACGCTTTAGTCCCGCTTTTCATTACCGGTGAGTTTCGGCCATTTGCTTAAGCCAGTTAATATGAAAGTCCATGGTTTTTTGGTACAGCTCGATGTCGTACTGTTTGAGTGCGTTCATAAACTGTTCGATGATATGCACGATAACTGCCAAAGCTGGTTTGCCTTTGTTCTCCAAGTTTTCTAGGGCTTTGCTTAACTTGGAAATTTCGTCGGTGATCTTGCTTTTGTCTGCGCCGGTGGATTTTGCGTTGTGCTCCATGTCCAATCGCTTTCTAACCATTTCGGCGATGGTAGTACGTAAATCGTTGGCTTGAAATTCTAGCCCAGAAACTTTAGCTACCAGAATGTCGTCCCACTTATTAGCGCTAATCCACCGGGTAACGGTGCGTTCGTTAATCTTTAATCGCTTTGCAATCTGGGCCTTGTTCAACATTTCGTTGATGTACATGTGCCTTGCTAATTTCTGTTCCTCACGTTTTGCCATTTATACGTTTCGATTAGTTCTTGTTTATCTAGATTCCCATCACCCATCACCCATCACCCATCACCCACGGTCATAGACCGATTCATTTCTGATTAGTTTTTGTTTGTCTATATCACCCAATGCAAAGTTGACGCGCGCGCGTTAGCTGTCAAAATCATAAAATCACCATGAGGTTCCAGAGCACACACTACGGGTTTCAGTGGCCCCTACCATGGGTTGCAGTTTTTGAACAAGGGGAAATCCGCAGCAGATTTGTAGTGTAAAATCAAAGCACAAGAAGTGACAAACGATGCGTTTCATATATCTGCCAGCTCCACCAAAAAGGGGGAGGCATTAATCCGTATTAACGGAGACATCAGCGGTTGGGAAAATTCTGCAAAAACGTTCCAACAGCAAGTGGATACGATCACGGGACAAGGAACCCAAAATGCTAGAATCAAAATTAACAGCGGCGGTGGCGATGTATTTCAAGCCAATGAGATTTGCAACATTATCGACCAATTTACGGGCGAAGTAGTTGCGGAGATTGGGGCTATTTGTGCATCGGCGGCTACTATGATTGCCTTGTCGGCAGATCGCATTGAAATGGCAAAAAACGGTAAGATGATGATTCACCGACCAAGTGGTAGATCTCAGGGTACCGAAGATAAAATTGCCGCAGACCTTAAGGTGCTTCGCTCTTTGCAGGCCGACTATTTAGCGCGCTATGCAGCCAAAACCGGAATGAGCGAATCGGAGATTTCCAGCCTTTGGCAAACGGACTATTGGATGGATGCCACAGAGGCAAAAGCCAAAGGTTTTATCGATGTAATCCTAGACAGAGAGGCGCCGAAAGTAAGCGCGAGTATTTCAGAAACAACCAAATCTAATCAAATGAATAACGACCAAATCGATGTCCATGCGCGGGTAGCCAGTAGAGTTACCAGCATATTGGACTTATCGGCATCAGCTAGTGCAGATGATGTATCGAGGGCTATAAACGACCTGAAAGAAAGGGCTGAACAAGCCGCGTACTACAAAGCAAAATTTGAAGACTTGCACAAAGAGGTACAAGAAGTGCAAATAAGTATGCTCGTCGAAACCGCAATTAAAAGTGGCAAAATCACCGCGAATCAAAAGGATCAGTACACCGCTCTTGCGAAAGCAGACTACGATACCACCGCATCGCTGATTGATTCTTTGCAAGGTAGAAAGTCGCTGAGCGACCAAATCAAGGACACTAATTTTCAAGCAAGCAATCAAACAGAAAGAGGTAATTGGACTTGGGCTGACTGGGCGCAAAAAGACAACGATGGCTTACAAGTAATGATGAAAGAGGACGAACCAACCTTTGTAAAGCTGTATGAAGAAGAGTACGGAATTAAACCAATAATTGAATAAATACCATGGCAGTAGTACAAACAGAATTTTGGGAACGCGAATTATTGCGCAAGTTCCGCAACGACAAAAACGACTTTTTAAGTTCCATTCGATCCAAGAACAATTACGTTA
>JAHDHW010000128.1:3385-15651 GCA_020631105.1 Saprospiraceae bacterium
CGCAACGACAAAAACGACTTTTTAAGTTCCATTCGATCCAAGAACAATTACGTTATGTTCAATGTGGTCCACTTGCATGAGATTGGCGAGGATCCAGATGTGTTGATCGATAACACGAAGTATCCAATTGGTACTAAGAAAAGAAACGATGATGCTGTAGCAATTAGCTTGCGCAAGTTTGAGACCAAAAATACCCGTATCCCAGACGACGAGCTGCATGCACTTCCGTATGACAAAGAAGGTAGTGTGATCCGGCAGCACCGCGAGACATTGGAAGAAAAAGTTCTAAAACACAGCCTTTGGTCACTTGCACCAGAGAAGAACAGTCAAGGAACTCCGGTAATTGCAACTAATGGAGCGATAACGGTTAAAGATATCATTGCCGCAAAAGACAAAATGGACCGGTTGAATCTTCCGCTACAAGGTAGGAAATTGGTGCTTTGTTCTTCACACGTAAACCAGCTATTAGAAAGCGAAGCGGATAGCAAATATTTCAACCCGCTATACCACCGGATTGCAGATGGTAAGATCGCGAACATGTACGGGTTTGAGGTGTACGAAAACCAAAACACAGTAAGTTACGATGCCTCGAAAAAGAAGAAAGCTTTCGAAGCTACTAGTGCAAATACCGACGCGGATGCTTCTGCCTTTTTCTTTGCGCCCAATGCCATAAAGGCAACGGGAACAGCAAAAATGTACCAAAGGAAATATAGCAACGATCCAGAAAACAGGGAATCCGTAATTGGTTTTAGGTTGTACCACAACTGTTTGGCGGTACAAAAAGTTGGATTTGGAGCAATCGTAACCGGTTAAAATAAATTACCCATGGAATTTCAAATGTGGATTCAATCGGGTGTTATTACCGTCCTATTTACCCTGCTTATGGTAATCCTTAAGGTATGGATTAGCAAAATGGACGGATTGGAAAAACTCACCCAACGCATAGATAAGCTATGCGACCAATTTCAAGGATTAAAACAAGATGCAATTGCCCAGCAAACAGAGATGAAGCAGGTTATTGTTAAAAATAATGAACAGGACTCGCGGCTCAATGAGCACGATGGACGACTGAGAAAACTAGAAAGTAAACGGTGAAGTTTTTAAGAAATAGGATAAAGGGCCATGCTAATCAGCGTACGTCCATGGCGTCTGTAACGGATAATTTGGGCGCGTGCGACAAGGCGCAGCAAAACGCCAATAACCAGTGTAGCGACAATTCAAAGGCTAGGAATATTAGGACACTTCAAGCTTTGATGTTTTCTCGTGTACATAAGGAAGAGTGCCTACTAGAACATCGCCGGCGCTCATTGATGCTAGTAATGCTATTGACGATTGGTGTCTTTGTGACAATTGCCCTGCTTGCTTTTGGTGTTATGAAGGACACTGTTCTGGGGGATTTTTGGGGTTTTTTCAAGCTTGCATTGTCCTTCTATGTAATGGTCTGGAGCTTATTAAAGGCTATACAAATAGGTGTTCTAGCGATTGGCTTGCTTTTCATTAAAACAACCAAATACAAAACTAAACCGTGAAATTTTTAAAAAACATCATCAGTGGCGGAGCTAGGGAGTTAAGCACATCCATTGGTAAAGTGGTGGACAACTTAAGTACTAGCGATAAGGAAAAGCACGAGGCTAAAAACCAGCTTACCGATATTGTTACCACCAAGATCCAGAACATCGCTGCACTACAAACCGATGTGCTTTCTCATGAACTTAAAGGAAGCTGGCTACAACGTAGTTGGCGCCCTTTAGTCATGTTAGCATTTGCCGGCATTGTGGTCTATTCCAATTTTATCGCACCAGCTTTTGGACTTCCCAATACAGAACTACAAGACAACTTCTGGCATCTACTGGATATAGGATTGGGCGGTTATGTTGTTGGACGCAGTATGGAAAAGATTACCGACCGGGTTACGCAAAACGTGGACATGAGTTTCCTTAGAAAGCGAGACCGCAAACCTAAATACGAAAGAAAATATTAAAAACATGGCAGCATTTGACGGATTAAAAATTAGAAAACTAAACGGCGGATTAGGCCGCTTGGCCCGTTCTGGTGACGCAGTAATGGGGCTACTTTGTGGTGGGGTTGCCACCTCAAAACTTGCTATTGGTGAAGTAGTGACGCTTATCCAACTGCGGGATGCAGAGCAACTTGGCATTAACGAAAGCTACGATTCAAAAAACAAAGTATTGGTGTACCACCATATCAAGGAGTTTTTTAGGTATGCACCAAACGGCACGTTGCAATTACAACTAGCTCCGCTTGGAACCAGTATCACGGATTTATGCGATAACAAAAAGGGTTATATCAAACAACTATTAAACCGCTTGGGAAGTGCTGGCGAACTGCCCAATCCTGCACCAGCGCGCAGCATTGGAGTGGTATTAAACCCGGACCCGACTACCTACCAACCAACGATTAAAAATGGAATCGACAGCGACGTATTAAAGGCTGTTCCAAAAGCACAGGTAACGATTAACGAGTTGCAAAATGAAGCGGGTTTTGTGGACGCAATCCTATTAGAAGGGCGCAGCGCTTCGGGAAGCGTTACCACCTTGCAAGACCTTCGCACCCTAAACGCACCGAATGTTTCGGTGGTAGTAGCAAGCGATCCGGCAATTGCTACCGGACACAATGCAAATTACGCCGCTGTAGGTGCTGCACTAGGTATGTTGGCTGCACGGAAAGTTTGCGAAAACCTTGGATCGGTGGATATTCTGGACAAACCGGATTCCAAAAAAGCCAATGAAAGTTACCCGCTTACCAGCGCCGCAGATGATGCGTGGCTCACTGCTGGCTTAAGTGGCGGTAAGGTAATTAGTGATTTGTCAGCTGCCGACCAGAAGTTGTTAGACGAGAAAGGATATATCTACGCGGGGTATTATAACGGATACGCTGGAATCTACTTTAACGACGCGCCGACTTGTACTAAAATTTCGGACGATTACAGCTTTATCGAAATGAACCGGGTTTGGAATAAAGCTGCAAGGCTTATTCGTCGGGCGATGATCCCTAAGCTAAAAAGTGCGGTAAATGTTAACAAATCAACCGGACACATTGCCCCAACTACGATTGCGGATTGGGAAAACGCGGCAAAAAAACAACTTAACACCCTGCTTGTTGAAGACGTGGTAAGCGATGCGGACCTGTCCATTAATCCGGCACAAAACGTATTGTCCGGTGCTCCAATAGTGATCAGTGTGCGCATAACACCAAAAGGCGTAGCGCGTGAGATCGTCAACGAAATAGGATTTTCAAACCCATTTAACAGCTAAAACATGGAACCAAAAATCATTAACAAATTTGGAACACTTCTAGGCTTCAACGCAACAACGGTTAACCTGTTGGGGCGGGATATAGAAGGTTTTACCGAAGTGGAGTACTCCGACGAAATGGAAATCAATAACGAGTACGGTGCAGGCAAATATCCAATCGGGCAATCCGAGGGGAATTACTCGGCCAAAGCAAGTATTGCGGTATTCGCTGAAGAAGTAGTAGCACTGCAAAAGAGTCTACCCAAAGGCAAGCGTATCCAAGAAATAGCCCCTTTTGACATCTCGGTAGTATACGAATTCCAAGGCAGGATCATGAAAGATGTGATCCGCAATTGCCGCTTTAAAAACAATGGTCGCGTTGTGAAACAAAACGACGGTAAGATCATCCACAAATTTGAAATTATTACTACCCACATCGAGTACGATGTGTAACACCAAAACAAAATGTTTGCCATGCAAGAATTAATCGAAAACCAAGAAAATAATCACATCGTGGCCGCTAATGAAATTGGCAAGGCGACCAAAGAACAAATTAACTATTGGAAAAGAACCAATCCACTGGTATATGAATTTTCGGTGGAATTGGACGACAACACGCACTACTGTTATTTGACAGAACCGCCATTTGATAAGTTCGCCGTTGTAGCTCAAAAAGCCAAGACAGACGAAACCGCTGCGGCACTATTGCTTATTAACACGTGCTGGCTAGGAGGGGATGAAGCTTTTAAAAATCGCATCAAACTGATTACGGGATTAGCCGGAAAGATTGGGGTACTAACCGAAAGTAAACAGGCGCAGGTAAAAAAGCTCTAGTCGAGGCCAAAATTGATGCTCACGAGGACTTCGACATTATACGAAAGGGCAATGCATTGATTCGTCACTTATTTGGTGTGGATCCAAATACGTTGGGGCTTGAACAGTGGGCTGAGCTATACGCCGAGGCTGCATGGATTAAGGGTTTTGAAATGCAAAACCAGATAAAGGCAACGCAAATAGCAGTATTAGAGGCGCTGCAAATAGCCTTTGCTAAGAAAGAGGATTAGTGTTTTTCTCGTTCTCGGTATGCCTGAACAAATAACACGAAGGATTGAAGGGCTAAAAAGAAAAGTGGAACAAATAAAATAGTACAGATCGCCATGCCGCCAGTATTATCCTGATGGTAGCAGCGATTAGATAGCCAAGCAACAAAGAAAAAGGCAAGAATGCGAAGGGCGTGGGTAAGTAATATCATCGCATAAAGTTAAGAAGATGGCAGAATTAAATACTAAATGGATATTAAACCTTGTAGATAAGGTAAGCGCACCCCTTAAGACCATGCAAAAAAGCATGGCAGGTGTTACCAAAGCATCTCAAGGTTTAAGCCAGTCATTTAATGCCATTGCCCTTCGTGCTGTTGCTTTCCAGCAGATTTCCCAGACGTTTAACCAGCTAGGGGCAGACATCGATCAGGCGGTTGCCCCCGGCGTTGCGCTACAATCCAGCATGAAGGACTTGCAAGCGATCACGGGTGCTACCAGTGATCAAATGGCAATCATGCAAGCTAGTGCAAGAGGTTTAGCCAAAGCTTTTGGTTCCGATGCTTCCAAGGGTGTGGAAGTGTATAAATTGCTGCTTTCTCAACTCGGACCTGATTTAGCAAAAACGCCCAAGATCATGGACGAAATGGCTAAAAATGCCATCATGCTTTCCAAAACGATGGGCGGAGATACTACCGCAGCGGTGGAAGTGCTTACCACGGCAATGAATCAATTTGGCGTAAGCATTAAGGATCCGGTTCATGCACAAAAGGAGCTTGCTAGAATGATGAACGTTATGAGTGCCGGAGCAAAAGAAGGAAGTGCAGAACTACCAGCATTAAAGGCAGCGATTCAAAACGTTGGTGGCGATGCCAAGCGGGCAAACCTTTCTTTTGAACAGATGGTTGCCGCCATTGAAGCACTGGACAAAGCTGGAAAAAAAGGAGCAGAAGGAGGGGTGGCCCTTCGTAACGTACTTACTACGTTATCGCAAGGTCGGTTTTTACCAAAGGCCGTACAGCAAGAACTATTGCAAGCTGGGGTGAATGTGACCAAGCTATCCGATAAGTCCGTTTCTTTTACCGATAAGCTGCGTGAATTGAAAAAGATCAGTGGCGATGCGGCGGTAATTACCAAAATGTTTGGAAAGGAAAACCAGTTAGCCGCTGCGGCATTGGTTGGTAGTGCAGACAGCATTGATACGATGACCAAGGCAATTACCGGTACTAACACCGCTACCGAGCAGTCGCAAATTATCATGGGTTCATTTTCGGAGCGTATGGCGCGAATGAATGCTTGGTTTAAGGATTTAGGAATTTCACTATTTAATGCCACCGAAGGTTTTCTGCCTTTTCTTCAAGGAGGTATTCAAGGAATGGGAGTGCTGGCCCGACTAGCTGGAACCATCGAAGGGGTGAAATTGCTGCTCGGTGGATTCTGGAAGTCCATCACCCTAGTTGGTAAGGGGCTGCAATTTGCTGGTAAAAGTGCCTTTCGTTTTTCACGCTGGGTTGGACTTACAGGTATAAAAGTGTTGCAAGCCTCCGGTCGCTTTTTAATTGCTGCATTACAAGGAATAGGATCGTTTACTGCAAGTATCATTACCGCCACTGCGGCGCAACTTGGTTTAAACGTTGCTTTAACGGCCAACCCTATTGGTCTTATTGTGGTTGGCGTTGGCGCTGCCGTTGCTGCCATTGCCGGTATGATTAAATATTGGGACCAGATCAAAGCAGTGATTGCAAAGTTTACCCAATGGATTGTCAAGAACAATCCGTTTTCATGGATGATCAATATCGTAGACAAAGTATTTCCCGGATTCAAACAGTCTTTTATTGGTTTTTTCAAAGGGCTATACGATTGGATGATGGGCTGGGCCAAAAAAATATGGGAAGCCCTTAAAAGTACTTGGGATAGCATTGCCGGACTTTTTGGTTTTGGATCCGACAACGAAGCCACGGTAAAAGTGGTGCACGATACCAAAGGGTTAAAGGATACCGATAGCGCGCTGGGGGCTAAACTGGCCCCACTTTCCCAAGCAAATTTACTTGGGACAGGTGTGCAGTCTAGCCCAACAAATCACCCAAAACAATCTCATCACTCCAACCCAACAAATCACCCAAATCACCCAACGGGTTTTGCCTCCGGCTCTTCGGGTAAGGCTGGTAACGCAGCCAGTGGAAAGAGTATCACGATGAACCTTGAGATTAACAACAATTTCAACTTGGGTGATAGCGACAATAGCCTTGAAAGCAGAATAGAACAGATTAAAGAACAAATCACACAAATGATCGTGGATTCAGGTCGCGATGCTTTGGTGGCATTAGGATAAACTATGGCAGAATTTAGTTTCGATACATCACAAGCATTAAACGCCGCCTTTGGATTGGGTGCTAGTCTGATCACTTTTGACAGTTCCCACCAGCATGCAGCGCGAGGGTTAGATAATTTTCCAAATGCAAGCGTAGTGGATTTTGACAATGATAACACGAAGAGCTATTTAGGTACACCCATCGCATTTCCGGTAACCCTGCTGGGTGGATCGTACAATTATTATAACGATGGGCAGATCCGGCAAAAGGAATTAGGCGATTTGCTATTGCCAGCTACCACTATAGTAGATTTTCGGCGCTCCAAGATCAAACGAAAAACGCCCATTTCTGGCGGCAGTGGAACCGTAAAAGAGCTTTACGGCCTAGACGATTGGCAAATCAGAATTCGTGGTTTGATGATGGATCAAGACGGGAAGTTTCCAGAGAAAACCATCACTCAACTTCTAGCCTTTGAAGGTGTAACGGATGCCATTGGTGTATCTGGTAAGCTGTTCAACTTGCTTTCGATCTACAGTATCGACATCAACGAAATTACCTTACCACAACAGCCGGGATACCCCAACTTGCGCCCATTTGTCATCATGGCCGAAAGTACGCAGCCGGTAGAATTAATCTTGCGCTAGTATGTTGGCAATGATCGCACATATCGAGCTCATGGCAAACGAAAGACGTCAAGGCTTTGAGCTGCGTCACATTGCTAGTTGTAAAATTGATAGCTCTTGGGAAGATTTGACCGATACAGCGCAAATTGAACTGCCCAGAAATATTAAACTTCCCAAATTGCATTCGGGACAACCTACCAACCTTAAGCAGTGGATCCGGCAGGGTGATCGCGTAAGAATACGATTGGGATACAACAGCAACTTACGCCAAGAATTTATCGGATACGTAACGGATATTACAACCGACTTGCCCGTAAGGATCCGGTGCGAGGATGCCATGTGGAAACTAAAGCAAGTCAGCGCCTCGTATGCTAGTAAACACACTAAGTTGCCTGAATTACTTGGTAGAATCGTACCATCGACCATTGCTACCGATGTTGCTAATTCAGATATCGGTTCCTTTCGTACTAAACGATCAGAAACCGTAGCGCAGGTGCTCAGCCGCTTAAAAGATTATGGGGTGTATAGTTATTTCAGAAAGGAAACCCTTGTCTGTGGGAAAATCTATACCGGTAGTAGTAACGCTGCCAAATTCGACTTTACCAAAAATATTATTAGCAACAACCTACGCTTTAGGTTAGCCGAAGACATCAAAGTAAAAGTGGTAGCAACGTCCGTACTAACAAACGGCGATAGAATCGAAGTAGCCGTGGGCGATCTTGACGGACATGTGCACAAGCTGAGTTATTTCAATGTTCAGGATAAGGACACACTTAAACGGTATGCCTTTGCAGATTTGCAACGCTTAAAAGTGGACGGTTACCACGGTAGCTTTTTGGCCTTTGGTGATCCTTTTGTTGTTCATGGTAACACCTGTGAACTTGCCGACCCACATTTCCCGGAACGCTCCGGTAGATATTTTATAAAGCGTGTAGCCACCAATTTTTCCAAAAACGGATTCCGACGAACTATACACATTGACAAAAAGGCAAGATGAAGGAAACAATCAGACAAGCAATTCTAAGCATGGTGGAAAATAAAATACCCATCACCGTGCAATGGGCGACCGTGGACGCTGTGGATCCAGATAACGCACTGCTTACGGCTACCGGATTGGAAGATGGATTACCATTTGACGATGTGTTAATCGGTATTGGATCTGATGGAGTCTTAGCCATTCCCAAGGTAGGATCCAAGGTGCTAATTGCGCTACTAGAAAACTCCAACACCAATGCAGCGGTTGTTATGACTGAAAGCCTTGAATCTTATCGAATTAAGTTAGACAACGGCAAGTACCTGGTACTTGCCAAAGAAGGTGAAATACTGATCAACGGCGATGGTTTTGGTGGAATGGTGAAAGTTGGGGAGTTAGTACAAAGACTAAATCGCGTGGAAAAGGCATTGAACCAACTAACCAGCGAATTTAACGCGCATACACACCCTTCACCGCCAGCACCTTCTAACCCGGTTGTAACAAGTGCTCCAAGTGTGCCATCTAGCGTAAAAGTATCGCTTACTAAGCGTAATCAATTAGAAAATAAAACGGTAAACCATGGCTAACAAGTACAACGATTTATTGCAGGGGAAAGATTTTGATTTGCTCATTGAAAACGGAGATTTCGTGTTGGGCGATGGTCTGGAACAAGAGGTGGCAACCCTGCTAAACCTAAACCAAGGCGAGTTAAAAAACAATCCGCTGCTAGGTCCAAACCTAAATGCGCAGCTCAAAGGATCCAGCCGCGAACAGTTAGAACGAAAAGTCAAATTACACCTTGAAATGGATGGTAAAAGCACCAACCGTATTCATTATGATGGCCGCATAGTAACCGTAGATGCACAGTATAATTAGATGAAAACAATTACGACCATACAAGATCAAACCATTTGGGATATTGCCTTGCAATACTTTGGAAGCCTTGAATCGGTATTCCATATCATAGAAAGCAATCGCCATATTGATAACCTAGCAACACCGCTAAAGCCCGGAATGCAAATTGTCCTGCCTGACGTTGTACTAGATAAGCAAGTGGTAGATTATTACAGCGCCAGAGGGATTACCCTTGTAAGTGAGGGGTATCCCGATTCAGATGCGCATACAACCCTAAATGATTTTAACAACGACTTTAACACCTCATTTGACTAACCCATGGACAAAACCCAAATTACCACATTAATTAATTCTACGATAAAAGAGAACAACCAAGAACAAATTACCGCCGCTTCACTCAATGGATTGCTGCATGAAATTCTAAATTTTGCGTGTACTACGGTAGACACGACAGCCAAAGAAAAGCACGCCGGGACATACAAACACCCAGATGGGAAGACCAGCGCGATGTATGCCATTAGTTTTGAAACTACCGCCGACCAAATGCAGCTAAATACTCCGTGGTCCAAATACGCGAGTATCCCCGTGCCAGAACTCGACAAAGTAAAAGTGCTGGATGCTCAAATATGGCTGGAAGGAAATATCCATGCTTATGCTTCTATAATAGCTGGTGGGTATATCACTTTTTTTTGGCAAGGCGCCAAGAAAGCAGCAGTTGGAAAAGTAACCTATTTAAAAAACGATGCAGCCAGTAATTAACACCAATTGGCCGCCGCAAGATGGCAGCCCAATACAGATGGCCGTGTGGCCACCAAATTAATTAGAACATGAGCAGAACCATTCAAGAGATATACAACGAAATGATTGCCCAAAAGCAGAACATGGCGGCATTAAAATCTTTAGAGCCTAATATCGATTCTGCGCAATCCTTGCTTAGTCAACTCACAACGCCTAGCAAAGTCGCCCTTTGGCGTTTACTGTTCTTTGTGGTGAGCGTTGGTATTTGGGTACACGAACAGCTTTTTGATATTCACAAGCAAGAAATAGAGCAGCGCGCCAAAGAGCTAATTACGGGTACCGCTCGTTGGTATCGCGACCAGTGTTTTATTTTTCAATATGGCGACGCCTTACAATGGGTTAGTAACAAATACACTTATGCTAACAAGGATGTTTCCAAACAAACAATCAAGCGTGCAGCAGTAGAGGAAATTGGCGGACAAGTGCGCATTAAGGTGGCGAAACTTGGAGCCAACGATTTACCGGCACCATTGGATACGGCAGAGCTAACGGCATTCAAAGCATACATTGGAAAAATTAAGTTTGCCGGAACCAACATCGCTATCATTAGTCGTAATGCCGATTTGCTAAAAATTAGCTACGACATCAAATACGATCCGTTGGTATTGAATAGCTCCGGGCAACTTATCGCAGATACTTCGGTTAATCCTGTAGAGGCAGCTATCAATGGTTACATTCAAAACCTACCCTTTAATGGGGTGCTAAACCTAACCAAGCTTACCGATGTGGTACAGAATGTTCCGGGTGTTGTGGATCCTGTCTTAAATAGCGCACATGCCAAATACGGAGGGCTACCCTATAAACCAATTGCCAAACAGTACAATGCAAATGCTGGACACATGGTGATTGATTCCAACCATCCACTAACGCTAAACCTTACCTATCATGTTTAATGTTGATTTTAGAGACATAGCGATTAAAAACACGCCACGCATTTTACGCCGGACAAATCGTTTAGCGCTTTTCTTTGTTGCCTTATATCCTTTAAAATCCCTAAACAAGAGGCTAAACGAGCTAAGGGATAAACTGCGGTACAAACTCCTATTTAATAGTCAGATCATTTACTTGGAACATTTTTTAAACGATCAGTTCGATAGTGGATCCAGAGGTATTTACATCGTGGACACTGCAAACGTGAAACACAATTTTGTGTTCAATCAAATCGAACAAACCACAGAAAGTCCACTATTTAATAAAGCAGAAAACAAGCCGCTTTCCATGCTCAATAACAGCGAATTTACCAGCAAGGCCCATTTTGAAATTATGGTTCCTAGCAGTCTTTCTTTTAACCGACTACTTATGGAAAAGCAAGTGGATCAATACAACCAAGCAGCAACCAACTACATTATTAAAACCTATTAAAATGAACCAATTACTAACGAACTACAACGGTGGATTTCCTTTTGAACTAGACGATATCCGATGGATGGACAGCGCATACCGCAGCGCATTTAAGGGTATCCTAAATTCCTTCGGTATTACAAACAACCATACCTATATACTTTCAGGATGCAAAAGAACTGTTGCGGCGAACATGGTTAACATTTCTGAAGGGTACATTTCCGTAGATGGTGAAGTATACGAAGTTGCCGACCAGTCCTATCCAATACCCCCTATTGGTAAACACGAGTATTTTGAAACGGCTCATTCATTTGATCCAGCTGGCACCAAACTGTTCCAGAACGGCGATACCAATGAAACCTATCAAATTAGAAATGCAGTGGTGAAAGTCGCGGACAGTTTACCCACTGGTGCAATTGCCCTGAATCAAACCAAAACCCTTTTGCAACTTATCAACCAGCAAATCGACACGGTTCAATCGGGTTGTATTATGCTTTGGAGTGGGGCGATCAGTAATCTGCCAATAGGATACGGGTTGTGTGACGGAACTATGGAAACACCAGATTTACGTGGAAGGTTCATTGTTGGTTTGGATCCAAACGATAGCGACTACCAAACCATCGGCAAAACAGGGGGAGCCAAAGCCGTAAAGCTTAGAAAAGAAGAAATGCCTGCACACCGGCACAATGTCCAAGTCGGTGGTGCAACGACCGGCATTACCATTGATAGCACCAGTTTAAAGGAATTTCATTCTTCGTACTCACATACGGGAGCAGGGAATAAATTTGCTGCTTCCGGTAACCAACTTGGAGTTGCTGATCGTGATATTTCTCATAAACACTCGATAAACGATTCGGGGCATACCCACAAGATTTGGGAAGATTCCATCGGACAAGATCAAGCGCATGAGAACCGTCCGCCTTTCTACACTTTGGCCTATATCATGAAGCTGTACCCTAATGCAACCAATGGCTTGCCTTCTCAGCCAGATACGGGCGCGGATGGGAATACAGGAGTGAATACCGGTGTGGATAATGGTACTGGATCTAGTTCCGATACGCAAACTAATGTTG
>JAHDHW010000320.1 GCA_020631105.1 Saprospiraceae bacterium
AGTTTACTTACTCTTGACCATAATAAGAGTCGGGGCCATGTTTTCTTTCAAAATGCTTTTTGATCAAGGTATCTTTTAATCGTGGGGCATCGGGATTTATTGCAAGTGATAAATAGGCCATCTTAGCACATTCTTCCAGCACCGCAGAATTGTAAACCGCTTTGTTGACTGTCTTACCCCAGGTGAATGGCGCATGGTTGCCGAGTAAAACCATTTCAACTTCTTCGTAAGACAAATTTCGATTTTTGAATTCGTTTAGAATCTGAAATCCGGTTTCATGCTCATAGTTGCCTTTGATCATTTCATCAGACATGGGAGGAGCACAAGGAATGTCCACGGTTAGATGATCCGCATGAGTTGTACCCATGATCGGAATATCTTTTTGAGCCTGTGCCCATGCCGTACCATAAGTGGAATGAGTATGTACAATGCCTCCGATCTTTTCCCAGTGTTTGTAGAGGACGGCATGCGTTTTCGTGTCAGATGATGGCCGCATTGCTCCTTCAATGACATTCGCATCATAATCAAGGATTACAATATCTTCTGCTTTTAGTTTTTTATAAGGGACGCCACTGGGTTTAATTGCAAAGACTCCACGGGATCGATCCACCACACTGGCATTTCCAAAGGTGAAAAGCACCAATCCTAATTCGGGCAATTGCATATTCGCTTCGTAAGCTTCTTGCTTTAAATCTTTATACTTAGACATTCGCTTCAATTATTTGTCCTAATTCAGAATAGGTTTTATAAAGATCATTATACATTTTTGCTTGTACTTTATCGGGCTGATAAATTTTATCAAATCCAGCACCCATTTTATTCATAGCGTCAGAAACATCCTCATACATTCCTGCTGCAGTGGCTGCAAACATGGCAGCGCCTAGTGCACAGGTTTGTTCGGACTTTGCGATTTTGATCGGTCGATCTAAGACATCAGCCATCGTTTGCATGATGAAGGGAGACTTTTTGGCAACGCCGCCCAAACCAATAATTCCTTTAATCGGAATGCCTTCTTCCTGAAAACGTTCGACAATCTTTCGAGCACCAAAGCATGTTGCTTCAACCAGAGCCCGAAATATTTTTGGCGCATCACTGCCCAGATTTAATCCAATGATAGCACCTTTCAGAGCCTGGTTGGCGTCAGGTGTTCTGCGGCCATTTAGCCAGTCCAAAGCAATCAAACCGGATTCACTGGGATCAATGTTTTTCGCTTGTTTGGTTAATATGGGAATTATGCGGTCAGCGGCTTCTTGCAAAAGCTCTTTTTTGGTTTTTCGATCGATGAGTTTACTCTTGCCGATCACTTCTTCCAACGACCAGCTTAGTAAGTTTTTAAACCAGGCATAAACATCTCCAAAGGCGGATTGTCCAGCTTCTAATCCCAGCATTCCGGGAAGGATCGAGCCATCGACTTGTCCACATATTCCTTTGACTAGTTTGTCTCCGACTTCGGCAGTTGGGGCTACCAACATGTCGCAGGTGGAGGTGCCCATTACTTTGCTGAGGTAATAAGGTTCAATCTCGCCGCCTACAGCACCCATGTGCGCATCAAAGGCTCCTACTGCTACTACCACTTCTGTTGACAGTCCTAATCGTGTTGCCCATTCTTCACTAAGCTTACCCGCCGGAATATCGGAGGTGTAAGTCTCTTTAAAAAGTCGATCAACTAATCCATCGAGGAGCGGATCAAGTGCTACAAAAAAGTCATTGGGAGGGAGTCCACCAAAGGCTTCGTGCCAGAGTGCTTTGTGCCCGGCAGCGCAACGACTTCTTTTCATATTGCTTACTTTTTTGCCGCCGGTAAGCATAAACGGAATCCAGTCGCAGTGTTCTACCCAGGAGTAGGCAGCTCGCCTGACTTTGGCATCGCTTCGGAGTACCTTTAGGATTTTTGCCCAAAACCACTCGGAACTATAAACGCCTCCTTCATATTTGGAGTAATCGATTTTCCAATTCTTACAATGTGCATTTATTGCTGCGGCTTCCTGGATTGCGGTGTGATCTTTCCAAAGTACAAACATGGCATTTGGATTCTCCGCGAATCGGGGTTTAAGTGCTAAGGGGATACCTTTACGGTCCACAGCTACGGGAGTGGAACCTGTTGTGTCCACGGCAATTCCTTTTATTTTTTTTGCTATTCCCTGAGGTGCCGCTCTGATCGCTTTTTTGACCGCTTTCTCTAAACATTCTACATAGTCAAGCGGATGTTGGCGGAATTGATTTTTGGAAGGGTCGCAGTATTTCCCTTTTTTCCACCTGGGGTAATATTCTACTGCGGTACTTATCTCTTTTCCATTCCTGGTGTTGACGATTAGTGCCCGAACAGAATCGGTTCCATAGTCTAATCCAATGACATAACTCATAAAGTATTTGGTTTTGGATTTTTAAAAACTGAATTTAATTAATTAAACTAAGTTGGGGATAATATTGGGCTTAATTTAACGCAGTGTGGCTTGTGGTGGTTGAG
>JAHDHW010000008.1:0-2402 GCA_020631105.1 Saprospiraceae bacterium
CGATAGCTATCGGGACGGACGATAAAAAAGCTGAAGCGTTAAGCAAAAAGGTCAATTCGCTCCAAAGGAGCCACTATGTGGCAGGCATGTTAGGAGTTTTTGAACAACTTCCATATATAAACCATAATGTCCAGAATACTAAAACTTCTCTTCTCCTATTCTTTCCTGCTTATATTCTCTGCGGCAGCTTATACTCAAACACTTGTGAAAGGAACCGTACTTGATGAAAGTACACAAGAAGCACTATTTGCCGTAAATATCTACAGCCCCAATACCAAGGAAGGAACTATAAGTAAAATGGATGGTTCCTTTGAATTCCTCTCCAAGGATACTATTTTTCAAATAAGCTATATAGGATATGAGGATCAAACCCTCCGGGTCAGTGATCAACCTTTTGAAATCTTACTTAAACCAGATACTGCCGGACTCATCATTTGCTACGTTTACGAAAGTCAACTGATTGATGAATATCCTTCAACTACGATATTAGACAAAAGGTCTATTCAAATCAATAATCAGACAAGTATTGCGCCTACCTTAAATCTAACGCCTGGAGTATTCATGCATTCAGGAGCTTACAACACCAATCGTATCACGATCCGTGGTATAGGAAACAGAAACCTATTCGGGACTGCAAAAATTAAAGCTTACCTTGATGATATCCCTCTGACTGACGGTTCTGGTGAAACTACACTTGAAGACCTTGACCTGGATATCGTGGACCAGGTAACCGTTCACAAGGGCCCGGCAGGAAGTTTATATGGTGCCGGCCTCGGAGGAATGGTTCGCCTGAGTACTCAAGGCATTTTAGAAAAACCTTCCGCTACACGGCTGTCCTTTGCAAGCAGCTTTGGCTCTTACAACTTAAGTCGCTACAACTTTAATATCAGTCGAAATGTAAAAGGAAAAAACTTTATCCATATCAATGCCAGCCAAACGAATAGTGATGGCTACAGAGATAATAATGAGTATGAGCGAACGAATATTGCCGCTTATGCTCGTATCAAACTAAATGACAATGATGAGGTAGGTGCTATCCTGAATTACGTTAGACTTTTCGGGCAAATACCAAGCTCTCTGGATAGTACAGACTACACCGATTCACCCCAAAAAGCGGCCTTTATCTGGGATCAGGCAAACGGCCATGAGTTTAATATTAAATCCATTCTTGGTTTTTATTATAAATCACAAATAGGTAAAAGTATTTACCAAACCACTTCCGCATTTTTTATCACAAGACAATCGGATGAAATTCGACCTTTTAATGTACTTAGAGAGAATGTAATTACGAAAGGATATCGTTCGGAATGGACTTTTGCGCCTATTCGTTTACCAGACTTACTCAGAAATTCTCAATTCGTCTTAGGTACCGAAGAGTTTTCTGAAGACAATAATTATCAAACATATGACACGGATGGATTTGGCTCTAGAGAGGATATTATTGCCGACGACCTGGAAGAAAGATACTACCGAAATTTCTTTGCGCAGCTTCGATTACGATTCAACGATAATATTTTATTCACTTCGGGACTTAATCGAAATCGCACCTATTTCGATTACAAGGATTACTTCTTAGGGAATGGTAGTAATAGTAGCGCCGTGTTTTTTCCGAGAACTTATTCTCCCTTTTTCAACTTAAGTCTTGACCTGGAGGATCTTTTCAACCTTAAGCAAAATCTTCAGTTTTCGACTACTGTTTCTCATGGTTTTTCGCCTCCGACTTCGAGTGAAGCCCGACTACCGGAGGGAAACCTAAACAGAAATATCCTGCCCGAGCGTGGATGGAATTATGAAGTAGGATTACAAGGAACTTTTGCGAACCGCCTAGATTACAAAGTCACCGCTTACTCCATGCAAATCAAAGATCTTATCGTTGCACAACGAGATGGCTTTGATCGTTTTATTGGGACTAATGCCGGAAGCACTCAACATAATGGACTGGAGTTGTCATTGAACTATACGCAATCCTGGAAAGACTATATCATTCAACCATTTCTATCTTATACTTATGCCGATTACACTTTTGAAGAATTCATTGAAGAGGATATTGATTATTCAGGTAATGAGTTAACCGGTACCGCCCCACACTTATTAAATGCAGGTGTATTCTGGAGTGATTCTAAATTCTTTGGAAACATTGTTTATCGCTTTGTGGATGCAATGCCGCTGAGGGATGATAACTCGATTTACTCTGATGCTTATCAACTCGTGGACTTAAAACTAGGATACAAATATTTATTCGCTAGTCGATGGAGCTTAGAAGCCTTCGTGGGCATTAATAATATCTTCAACGAAAAATATGCCTCCATGCTTTTAATCAATGCTGGTAGTTTTGGTAATAATGCTCCACGTTACTATTACCCCGGACTCCCAAGAAACTTTTACGCCGGAATAAAAATCAG
>JAHDHW010000008.1:2502-69184 GCA_020631105.1 Saprospiraceae bacterium
CTTTTTGCAACCTTCCAAACGATCATCTGTTATACTTTTTCATGGATATAAAACTTATACGTCACGCCGATATTGACAAAGTCAAATGGAACAGTTGTGTACATTATGCAACTAATGGAAACATCTTTGGTTACAAATGGTACTTAGATACGATCGCCAAAGAATGGGATGCACTCGTAGAAGGAGATTATGAAACGATTCTTCCACTTTTCGTTACCGAGTACGACCATGTCCTGGAACAACCGACGCTCCTACGTGAAGCAGGTATGTATTCTATCAACTTAGTTTCTCGTAAGCGGGCCGAAAACTTTATAAATGCCATTCCCGAGCAATACACAGCACTTCGTATTCAGCTTAATGAAGGGATCAAAATATCAGAAGACTTAGGTCTGGATATTGAGCAAAAGACTAATCATCAATTATTACTATTAGAACCCTACGAAACCTTGGTTCAGAAATATTCTCCAACGGTGCAATCCTTCCTAAAAAAAGAATACACTCAACAGCTTTTACCAAGCTCTAATGTAAAGCCCGAAAAAATAGCAGCACTCTTCAAAGAAAATACGGCTACTACTTCTGCTAACGAAATAGCATTTCATGCTTATCAACGCATCATGTATAATGCATTACACCGGGGTTGGGGCGCAACCTTCGGTGTAAGCGACAAAGACAAAAATTTACTTAGTGCTGCTTTTTTCATTTATAGTCAGGGAAGAGCGATGCAGCTCGTCACTGCTACTACTCCTAAAGGAAAAGAAATGGGCGCTTATGAATACCTAATGGATAATTTCTTAAGGAATCATGCAGGTCGGCCAATGGTACTGGATTTTAATAGTTCAGATAAAACCTATCAAAGATTTGGTGCTCAATCCAATATTTACCAGCGTTTATCAAAAGGAATTATTCCAGAGCCAAAGCAAGTCATTGCTCCGTCTGCAAAAAAGAAGTCCTGGAAATTCTGGTAGCTACGTCCCAAGCTCCTTCGCCCAATCATATGGGTATCGGTTTACTTGGTCAAAAATATTTACACCGACTGGTACTACCAGTTTAAATATTCTATTTGTATAATTCCGGTACTTCCCTTTGTAAATTATTCTACTGGTAGTACCAGTAACCAGAAATTTTGGTAAGCATCTATCAAAGTACTCCTTCACTCCAATCATAAGGATATCGAATATCTACAAGAAATAATCCTTGTGGAGGGACACTTAATGCTCGGGGAAGGCGGCTCTGTTCATCAAGTGCTTTTTTGACCTCATTTAACTCAATTTTCCCACTGGCTACATTCATACACATTCCTACAATAAGTCGTACCATCCCTCTTAAAAAACGATTTGCGGCAATATGAAAAACCATTCGACCTTCGGCTTTATTAATTTCCCATTCTGATCGGTAAAGATTACATCGCATAGTATGTGCCTGGGAATTCGTTTTGCAAAAAGGAAAAAATTCATCGTACTCCAACAATAAAGCGGCAGCTGATTGTAAGCGCTCAAAGTCTAGTGTTTTGACAAATGGATATTGCCAGGCGGTATCAATTTCGAACGGAGATTTCCGAAATGTGATATGATATTCATAAGCTCGATGCGTAGCATCGAATCGCGTATGCGCATCAGCGGCTACGTTAGCCACCCGTGATACACTAATATCATTAGGCAATGTTTTGTTCATACGGAGGATAAACCTTGGGGGAAGCTCGTCAGCGTAATCAAAATGCGCAAGATAACCTTTTGCATGTACTCCAGTATCCGTACGTCCACATCCGGTCAAACTTATCTCCGATCGTAGTACTTTAGATAAACATTCTTCGAGTGTTTGCTGCACACTACGTTGCTTAGGTTGTATTTGCCAACCAAAGTAATGAGTACCACGATAAGAAAGTTCAAGGAAAAAACGCATGCCCGAAGATACAAGCAGTATAGCAAAGGCCAAAGTAAACGTCCGTGTACTTTGGCCTATTTAATTTTCATATTTCGTCTAACTATCTACCCGATTACGCTATCGTCTTTAGCTTGCGATGCATATAATAAAGCTCCGCCTGCAAGCGCAATGTTTTTCAAAATATTGAACAACTCTGCTTCATTCTCTGCCATATTCTGCGCATGAGGGATAATAAATAATAAAAGCATCACTGCTAAAAGCACAGATGCTAATTTATCCAGCTTCCCGATGAATATACTAATAGCCGCCGCAAGATGAGCAGCACCAGTAATGTATACCATAATTTTGCCTCCTGGAGCCATTGCAGCCATACCATCGGCAGCAATAAAATGCATTATTCCAAAGATGGCAAAGGGAACTGCAAATAAATATTTACCTAATCCGATAATTGCATTCATAAGTCATTGATGTTTAAGTTGGTTAAAAAATGTAATTACAATAGATGTATGAACATACATATTCAAATATAGACATATAATTGGCAATTACTAAATTAAGCAAAATATATTTTTACTAAAAACAATTAATACAATACCTAATTCCGAATTAAAAACATAGTCCAAAATTATAGCAAACCACGCACTTAAAAATCGCAAAAATATGGGTCTAAATCTTGGTTTCGTGTAGCCGACAGTTCATCCGAAAAATCCAACAGTTCATCTATTATTTAAAGCAATTAGAGGAATTGCTCTAATAAATCTTAGAATAAAGCGTATTTTTGTAGTGACGGATTTAATAGAGTATTTAAGAAATATAGGATATGCCATTTTTGGGATTATCCTAATCAGCAGTTTTTTTGAGAAGAGCAGGGCTAGAAAATAATTTTTCTTACTATAAAATCCAGTTATCATGAATCCAACTACTCATATAGCTTTCGACTTTTCGGAGCACCTCCAATCAAGCACTAAACCTTTACTTTCATTCGCACTAAGTCTGACGAAAAACAATAGTGATGCAGAAGATTTGTATCAGGATACTGTTTTTCTTGCACTTAAGAATAAAGATAAATTTAGTAGCGGTACTAATTTCCTTGCCTGGTTAAAAACGATCATGCGTAATACATTCATCAATAATTATCGCAAGCAAAAAAGATTTCAGGCAATCGTATCAAAAGGTGTAGGCGGATACTTCTTTGGCCGTAAGCCAGCAGAAAACACCACCGAAACAGACATGAATATTCAAGAGATTGAAAAATTAATCAACGGAATAGACGAGCGTTTCAAAACACCCTTTTTAATGTATTTCACAGGGTACTCCTATGAAGAGATTGCAAATCAGCTTGATCTTCCGATGGGTACTGTAAAGAGTAGAATTTTCTTCGCTCGAAAACATTTAAAAGTTTCTTACAACAATCTTTTCAGTAATTAATATCCTCTCTTTTATTAAGAAAAAATGTTGAGCCAGGTAATCAGTTGATTACCTGGCTTTTTTAATAATTTCAACATCCCTTGCGGGCCTAACCAACAATTCATATAACATTAAATACACCTTTTTTGGCATAATAATTTCTTTTGATATATCGACGTACTGATAGATTGTACCTACTCTGTATAATGTTCAATACGATCAAATGAGAACACGACCATTAATGGTCAATTATAATCCTTTGACAACCGGCTAGAATTAGTAAGAACAAGCTGGTCGTTCAGCCTCAATAGGTTCGAACAAAATTGAAGCATACTGTATTAATAATAAGGTGGTTTGGGAACTTTAGATTCCCAAACCACTTATTTTTTTAGGCGGCTTGATCTAGTAAAAAACAAATAGCCGAATAGGAACAAATCCTATTCGGCTACTTTATAGTGTCAGCAACTTAAAACCTTAAGCTACTTTAAGTTTATTAAGTTTAGATCGACTTAATTTCTCTTTAGCATACTGTCCCGTCACCTCAAACTCTCTTACATCTTTCTGTGAAGGTAATTCAAACATTGCATCCGTCATTATAGCTTCACAAATAGAACGTAAGCCACGAGCGCCTAATTTGAACTCTAATGCTTTTTCAGCAATATAGTCTTTAGCATTATCCGTAAAGGTCAGCTTAATTCCTTCTAATTCAAATAAACGCTGATATTGTCTGACCAAGCTATTCCTCGGCTCCGTAAGGATACGTTTCAAAGCTTCTTTATCCAATGGTTCAAGATAGGTAAGCACTGGTAATCGACCAATTAGCTCAGGTATCAAACCATAAGATTTAATATCCTGCTGAGAAATATATTGTAATAAATGATCGCGATCAATACGGTCTTTCTCTGCACCATTAAATCCAATTACTTGCGTATTCACTCTTCGAGCGATAATCTTTTCGATGCCATCAAAAGCACCTCCGCAAATGAATAGAATGTTTTGTGTATTGATTTTTACCATTTTCTGCTCAGGATGCTTACGCCCTCCCTGCGGTGGTACATTCACATCTGTCCCTTCCAACATTTTTAACATTGCCTGTTGAACACCCTCTCCTGATACATCACGTGTAATGGATGGGTTATCACTCTTGCGCGCAATCTTATCAATTTCATCAATATATACTATTCCTTTTTGGGCCGCTTCTACATTATAATCACATACCTGTAGCAAACGACTTAATATACTTTCAACATCTTCTCCAACATATCCAGCTTCTGTAAATACCGTTGCATCTACAATTGAAAACGGCACGTTCAAAAATTTAGCAATCGTTTTTGCAAGTAAAGTCTTACCGGTACCGGTACGACCTACAAATAAGATATTTGATTTTTCAATTTCAATTTCGTCATTTGACGGTTGCTTCAATCTTTTATAATGATTATAAACGGCTACTGAAAGGAATTTTTTAGCTTCATCCTGACCAATCACATATTCATCAAGGTGAGTTTTGATCTCCATAGGAGTAACTGCATCGGGGAGAAAATACTCGTTTGTTGTCTTTTCTTTTCGACCAGAGTACAATTCTTCTTCGATAATCTCCTGAGCCTGTTCTACACAGACTTCACATATATGACCGTCGATGCCAGCGATAAGAATAAGCGCTTCCGTCTTATCTCTACCACAAAACGAACATCTATAACTACTTTTACTTCGTTTCATTGCTCCTTTAGTTGTTAGGACTCTTTAATATTTAACCGTAGGTGTACAAAGGTACCATTTTTTTAGCTGTAATGATGCCCTCAATGCATCCTATGGTATTCGTACAGACCAAATGGAATTATTTTCCTTTGGTTCTTCACCTATTACAAATATAGATTAACATCAACCTAATTTGCTTTAACTTAACGTAATAACAATTCAATTTGGTTTTTGTGCGAAAAAAAATTCCATCAGCCTAAGTATACTGATGGAATTCTTATATTTTTAAGTACTTAGTTGTTTGCGTACTAACAATTAAGCATCTTCTTTTTTCTTCGGATTATTACGATCCAAAACTTCGTCAATTAATCCATACTTTTTGGCCTCAGGTGCCTTCATCCAGTTATCACGATCACAATCTTTTTCAATTGTTTCGTAAGACTGGCCTGTATGATGACTAAGGATATCGTATAACTCCTTCTGCATATCTTTAATCAGGCGATAAGAAATTTCCATATCAGATACCTGCCCTTGCATTCCACCCAATGGTTGGTGAATCATTACTCGGCTATGGTACAAACATGTACGTTTACCTTTCGTACCTGCTGCTAATAAAACTGCTCCCATAGACGCCGCCATTCCTGTACAGATTGTCCCTACATCAGGAGAAACATATTGCATAGTATCATAAATCCCAAGACCTGCGATTACTGAGCCTCCAGGACTATTGATAAACATTTGAATATCTCGTTTCGGGTCAACAGACTCTAGGAATAATAACTGAGCCTGGATTACATTTGCAACATAATCATTTACAGGTACTCCCATAAAGATAATTCTATCCATCATCAAACGAGAAAAAACATCCATTCCAACAATATTCATCTGCCGCTCCTCAATAACTGTTGGTGTAAATCCTTGAATATTTGGTACCGTCGTAGGTGCTGCTTTTTCTGCGTATTTTTCAAGATGCATTCTACTCATGCCATGATGCATGGTAGCATACTTCATAAACTCATTTTTATCGAACATAAATATCGGTTTGAATTTTAGAAAATTTGACCTCCTTAGAGAAGTCACAAATTAGGAACAGCTAAGCTTATATATTGTTTTCTGCTCCTTTGTAATACTCTATACGGGAAAAATATAAAATGATTGCAAGCCAATGCAATTATTTTATATGGTCCCTTTATTGTTCAACATCTTCAGCCACTTCTTGCTCCTCTTCCGAAGCTGCTTCGACTGCAGGTGCTTGTGCCGCAGCCACTTCCGCCCGCGCCTTTTGCACCTCCGCATCGAAATCCTCAATACTGATGCCTTTATCTTTAATCGTGATTTTCTCTTTCATAGTTTCAAAAAGACGGTCACTCATCAGTTCCTCGTACATTTGATTAACCTGCTTCTGATCCTCCATTAGTCGGTTAGCGGTATTAACTACAATAAGTTCATTACCATAGCTCTGAAAATACCCGCGCACCCTGTCTTTGAAGGCTTCGAATATCTCTTCTTCAGTCACTTCTAAATCATATTGCTTAACCAACTTACCCTTAATTAATGACCATTGAAGATTCTTCTTAAACTTATCATACTCCTTATCAACAAGGTCAGAAGTATTTCTCTGGTCACTAGAGGTTAACCAACGCTTAAGGAACTCGTCCGGAAGGTCTAAATTATTTTCCTCTAATAATCGATCTTGTAAATCACGGAATAAAAGGCTGTCAGCCTGATTATCGTAATATTTAGAAATACCCTCTTCAATCTTAGCTCTAGCATCCTCTTCTGAAGATACCGCACCTTCTCCAAACGCTTTATCAAAAAAGTCTTGATTTAATTCAGCAGGTACAACACGCTTAATTTCTTTAACCGTACCTTCAAAATGGTTTCCAATCTCTACTTCCGCATCACTCTCTTCAACGTTCAATAGATATTTACGAACACTCTCTTCTGTACTCTTCTCTTCTAGCTCAAGAATATTAAAGCGTACTTTATCTCCTATCGTCTTCGTCAGAAGCTCTTTCTTCAGCTCTTCGTTAGGGATCGTCTTTACGAGTACATCAAAAGTAGAAGCCCATCCATCTTTTTTCAGATCATCTCCTTCAAGCTCTTCTGCATCAAATGTAATGATATCATTATCTTGAATAGTATCCTCTACTGAATCTCGCTCTCCTAATCTCTTTCTAAGATTCTCTAAATCTTCGTCTATAGATTGCTTAGGCACTTCAATCGCATACTTATCATATGAATCGGAAGACGACAATCCTTTAACTTCAAACTCAGGTGCAAACCCGATATCAAACTTAAATTCATAATCCCCCATCTTGTCAATATCAAAATCCACCGTCTCCTGGTCTTCAGAAGGAATGGGTTGACCTAACAATTCGATTTTTTCATCATTGATATATTGGAAAAGCTCGCGTTGAACAACATCATTAACAACATCCATAAATGCACGTGGACCGTACATACGCTTAATCACTCCCATTGGAGTCTTACCTCTTCGAAAGCCTTTTAAGTGAGCATCTTTTCGTAGCTTTCTAAGCTCCGAATCAACCTTTGGCTTATAGTCTTCTTGAGTAATTGTTAATGACAGTTCTGCACTCAGATTTCCTTTGTCGACTCTGACTACCTTTGACATACGTAATATGTATTTAAATTAATTGAAAATGTAGTATTCCTCGCTTGCTTGAAGCTGGTAGGTAGGATGTAAGATAATAAGTATAAATAACTCTTTATCAGAAAATAGTGCGGGTGGAGGGACTCGAACCCCCAAGCCTTGCGGCACTAGATCCTAAGTCTAGCGTGTCTACCAATTTCACCACACCCGCAGGTGAGATTTACATTTCTCTAATTTCCAGCATTGAGTTGTAAATCGTCTATAAAACAAAGCAGCTTTCGGATAGTTCCATCGAACAACAAGCTACTTTTCTTCAAAAGCGATGCAAATATACAATCTTTTCTATGAAAAACACCAGTCCTACAGCATTTTTATTTCGAATAATTATTCGCTGAGTTCCACCCCTGAAAACCGGGGCCTTATTTTTCGTTAATTACGCAATCTAAACAACAAACATTAATACTTGTTTCGCCACCAATCATTTTAATTTGATTACAGCAAGAGCATTTCCTAATTTCATTTTTTTAATGTATTTTTATAATAGGTACAGGCAAGAGCATTTCTTTTGCTTCACCACCTGAACAGTAAAACAACTATTAGCAAACCTCCGGGATTTTAGCTTTGTCAAGTCAATCGAAAGTACATCTTTTCCATTGATTTAAAGTCCCGGAGGTTTTCATATACATCAGCAAGATTATTTAGACTATATGGCGGAAGTCGCGGTTAACAAAGAAGAAGAAAAGAAGCTCATCATGCATGCATATCGCATGCTGCTCAAATCGATCAAGTCCAAAATGGACAACATCGATCGAGCTAACATCCGTATGGCTTATGAGATAGCAGTAGAAGCCCACTCGAAACAACGCAGAAAATCCGGAGAACCCTACATTCTGCACCCCATCGAAGTAGCTCGTATCTGCGCAGAAGAGATCGGACTTGGCCCTACAGCTATTGTCGCAGCTCTCCTCCACGATGTTGTAGAAGACACCGAAGTTACACTTGATCAAATCCGTGCAAAGTTCGGACAAAAAATTGCCACGATCGTTGACGGACTCACCAAGTTGGACGGAATGTATAGCGTGGCCAGTCCTCAAGCCGAAAACTTCAAAAAAGTACTCCGTACACTTCTTGTCGACGTACGTGTCGTCCTGATAAAAATGGCGGATCGCCTCCATAACATGAGGACCTTAGGCTCTATGCCTAAACACAAACAGCTGAAAATCGCTGCCGAAACCACTTTTATCTACGCCCCTCTGGCGCATCGACTTGGTCTCTATAGCTTCAAAACCGAGTTTCAGGATCTGGCAATGAAAATCACCGAACCGGAACTCTACAGCGAAATCGCCAGAAAATTAAAAGAAACCAAGGCACAACGTACCCGCTTCATCAATGAATTCCTAAAACCTTTAAATGAAGCACTCAAAGAGATCGGTTTTCCTTATCGAACTACCGGAAGACCAAAATCTATCTACTCAATAGCCAATAAGATCAAATCCAAAAATGTTCCTTTTGAGGAAATTTATGACCTTTTCGCCGTACGTATCATCGTTGATGTACCTACCAAAAAAGAAAAACAGATCTGTTGGCAGATTTACTCCATCGTCACCGATGTACACACCCCCATTCCAGAGCGTCTTAAAGATTGGATTACGACACCTAAATCAAATGGATATGAGTCTTTACATACCACAGTAATCGGGCCTAAAGGTCGTTACGTAGAAGTTCAAATCCGTAGTGAACGAATGGATGAGATTGCTGAAAAAGGATTTGCTGCTCACTGGAAATATAAAGGAGGAAGCTCCTCTCGTGATGTATTCGATTCCTGGTTTGAAAACATCAGAGAAATATTAGAAAACCCTGACTCTGACAGTTTGGAGTTTATCAATGACTTCAAAACAAACTTATTCAACGAGGAAGTCTATGTCTACACCCCTAAAGGGGATTTAAAGATTCTCCCTAAAGGTGCAACTGCACTCGACTTTGCTTTTAGCATACACTCTGACATCGGATATCATTGTACCGCGATCAAAGTCAACAAAAAACTTGTCCCTTTTGGCTATAAACTTCAAAATGGAGATCAGGTAAGCATTACTACCAACAACTCCCAGAAGCCAACAGAAAACTGGCTTAAAATGGTCGTTACCGGTAAAGCACGTGCCAAGATTCGTTCTTCCATGAAAGAGGAACGACGAAAAAAAGGAGAGATCGGAAAAGAGAGCTTACAACGCAAACTCAAAAACATGAAGGTTGATTTCGAACCTAATGTTGATATATTGGTCAAATATTATGGATTTACCAGTCGAGTTGACCTCTATTTTGAGATTGCAATGGGAAGAGTCCCCCTCAATGAGCTAAAAACCTATTTTAATGTTGAAAGTAATAAACTTATAGAAATAGAAGAACCCGTAATCGAGGCTTCCGAGGTCAATAATAAACCTGCCCCCGCTAACAGTAAAAAAGACCTGGTCAAACCTAGATTGCTCATTAGTGGAGAATCTGCTGACAAATTCGAATATTCTTTAGCCAATTGCTGTAAACCCGTAATGGGAGATGATGTCTTTGGTTTTCTAACAGTTGGCTCCGGTGTCAAGATCCATCGTACCAACTGCCCGAACGCCACAAACCTAATGGCGAATTACGGATACCGAATCGTCAAGGCAGAATGGGTTTCTTCTGGTGATACTTCCTTTGTGGTAGAATTAAAAATAACAGGTATCGACAAAGGCCCTGGAGTAATCGAACGATTAACGCATAGTATTTCCACCGACTTAGGACTAAACATTCGATCCTTCTATATCGATGGTGAAGAAGGATATTTTGAAGGAAAAATTTCACTACTCGTACTCAATAAAGATCAGTTGACCGTTGCGATCAAAGGCCTTAAAAACCTTCCGGAAGTTTCAACTGTTGTAAGGATAGAGCATTAATGTATTTTTTAAAATCTTTTGCTTTGGCTACCTTTGTCCCAATTTGCAGGCCCCACAAAATGGGCTCAATACTTTTAATCTAGTTTATCATGGATAAGGCAACTCAGAATAAGGAAGAACAATTGATCCAGGAGGTGATGAATATCTTTTCAGCTCACTTAGAAAAGAATCGTCTTAGAAAAACTCCGGAACGCTACGCTATCCTTGAAGAGATTTACAGAAGGGATGACCACTTCGATGCAGAAGCTTTGTATATCCATATGAAAACTCAGAACTACCGGGTTAGCCGTGCAACAGTTTATAACACCTTGGACTTATTGGTTTCCTGCGACCTGGTCACGAAGCACCAATTCGGCAAAAACCTCGCACAATACGAAAAATCTTATGGCTACAAACAACATGATCACATCATCTGTGTGGACTGTGGAAAAGTCGTAGAATTTTGTGATCCCCGAATCCAGCAAATAAAAAACATGATGGGCGAATTACTACAATTCAAAGTTACTCATCATTCCTTAAACATGTACGGGCACTGCCAAAACGGAAATTGCGCATCCAAAAAACACCTGGACTAGCACTCACAGCCCCTTATTTCCCGCATCTAGCCCTACAAAATCTGCTTTCTTTATTCCTGTATTCAAATGAATTAAATAAAAACATATTAATACATTAAAAATATTTATTATATTTGGTAAGTTTTTTGATGGTCATCGATAGAGGAACCCCCTCAAAAAACGAAACCGACACTATTTAAGCACTTTTTAAATTTAGCAGCTGATGACCTATGCTATTCACAACCATGAAGATACACAGGTAATTCAAGTCCATAATCTTCTTAATGAACTCGAGAATCTTTCTATCCTAAAAGAAATTAAAAAGCGATTTCAGGATAATCGTTCCGCATTTATAATCGACCTTTCCGAATTAGAATTCATGAACAGCGTTGGCTTAAATTTTCTAATCGCATTATTAACTGATGCCAAGAAAAATAATAATTACATGGCAATCGCTAATGCTAATGACCAGGTCGTAAAACTTTTGAAAACCACAAAACTACTCCCCATATTTAATCTTACTACCAGTGTAGAAGAAGCGCTTCAAGAAATTGAAAATAAATCCAATTCCCAATAGGCATTTTTCTACACTTCTTCCTCTAGTTTTTCTTGCTTGAGCGCATTGCACTCCGTTTATTTTTGGTAACTTTGCATTTTGGTAAAAGGCAATACGCCTTATACATTAAATCATGCTCTTTATAGTGGCTATTGCTTTAAAATTGCACAAGTCACTAGGCAATAAAAATAGTTACTTCAATGGCTGTAGATGTTATCTTAGGTTTACAATGGGGAGACGAAGGAAAAGGAAAAATCGTTGACTACCTCGCTGAAAAATATGATATCGTCGCCCGATTCCAGGGTGGTCCTAATGCTGGACATACTTTAAAATTCGATGGCAAAAAATTTGTTTTGCACACTGTTCCATCCGGTATTTTCCGCGAACGATTAATCAATGTTATTGGCAATGGTGTAGTCATTGACCCAATTACACTCGAAAAGGAAATCAAAAACCTGGACGATGCGGAAGTTAACTATGACGGAAGACTGCTCGTCTCTCGCAAAGCACACCTTATCCTACCTACCCATCGTTTTATTGATGCGGCTTCTGAAGCAGCCAAAGGAAAAGAAAAAATTGGCTCAACGCTGAAAGGTATAGGGCCAACCTATATGGACAAAACAGGTAGAAATGGCCTTAGAGTAGGGGATGTTGTCGCACATGATTTTAAAGCAAAATACGAAAAACTAAAAGCCAAGCATCTTGGCCTCGCACGCCTTTATCCTGACTTTGAATTTGATTTAGAAGCAGAAGAACAGAAATGGTTCTCTAGCCTGGAAGTCCTCAAAAAACTTCCAATGATCGACGGAGAGTACTACCTGAATGATGCAATCAAATCTGGCAAGAAAATCCTGGCAGAAGGTGCACAAGGAAGCATGTTAGACATTGACTTCGGAACCTATCCTTTTGTTACTTCCTCTAACACAGTTACCGCTGGCGTTTGTAATGGCCTGGGTATAGCTCCTTCAAAAATCGGAGAAGTAATCGGCATCACTAAAGCCTATTGTACACGAGTAGGAAGTGGACCATTCCCGACTGAGCTCAATGACGAAACCGGAGAGTTTCTTCGCCAGCAAGGTGGTGAGTTCGGAGCAACCACAGGACGACCAAGACGATGCGGATGGATTGATATCCCTCAATTGAAATACACGATCATGCTTAATGGGGTAACCCAGCTAGTCGTGACAAAGATCGACATCCTTAATGAGTTTGAAAGCATCAGTGTCGGCGAAAACTATATATATAATGGTGAGGAAAGTGATCAATTACCTTATGACATTTGCACTATTGAAGTCACTCCTGTTTATAAAGCTTACAAAGGTTGGATGAGCTCTTTAGATGGGGTTACTGATTTTGATGCACTTCCAAACGAAGCGAAAGACTACGTTCACTTATTGGAGCAAAAGCTACAAGTGCCAATTACCATGGTCTCTACAGGGCCTGAGCGTAGCAAACTGATCTTAAAAGAAAAAACAGCTTTAGCTTACTAAGCGCTTAATACTTCTATTTATTCGCAGAGGTTCCTCCCGGAAACTTCGACCGTGTCATTAAAGGGACCTCTGCGAATTTCACACTTCTACATTCTAAGCTTTTCTCCCCTCCTCGTTCTCCGAGGATTATACATCGTATCCAAAACATTGATTCTTCTTACTCGTATTTAGACATTCAAGGTCGAACAATTACATTAGAATAGCTTTAGAGTCAAAAACTCTTTTCCTAAAAGGCATTGTTATTCGCATTTTATTAACTTGTTCTCCTGATGTCTAAGTAGTAACTTATAAACTATCATTCATGTCCGACCATTCAAAACTTTGTGCCACTACCCCTCTCGAAACCGAGCGCCCGACAATCACCAAACCCTATCCTATCGCAGCAGGCCCCAAAGCCGTAAAAATTGTACTGGAAGAAGGTATGAAGCAAATGAGCCTTCGAAAGTGTACAAAAACACTTTTAATGGTTAATCAGGTCAAAGGTTTTGACTGCCCTAGCTGCGCCTGGCCAGATCCTAAAGATCGATCAGCAATTGCAGAATATTGTGAAAACGGTGCAAAAGCAATCATCGAAGAAGCTACCGAAGCAAGAGCAACTCCTGCATTTTTTGCCCAACATAGTGTACAGGAGATGTCCAACTGGTCTGACTACAAAATTGGAAAAAGTGGACGTATTACTCACCCAATGATCTTACGCCCGGGAACCGCTCATTACGAAGCCATTAGCTGGGAAGAAGCATTCACAAGTATAGCAAGTCACCTCAATACACTTAAGGATCCTAATGAAGCGATCTTTTATACCTCAGGAAGAACAAGCAATGAAGCCGCTTTTCTTTATCAGCTATTTGTAAGGCAATTTGGGACAAACAATCTACCAGATTGCTCTAATATGTGTCATGAGTCTAGTGGTGTAGCCCTTAAAGAAACCCTTGGCATTGGTAAAGGGTCTGTCAAGCTGGAAGATTTCTACGTAGCAGACCTAATAATAGTTGTCGGGCAAAATCCTGGCACCAACCACCCCAGAATGCTTAGTGCACTTCAGGTAGCAAAAAAGAATAAAGCAGAGATCATCGCAGTCAACCCTCTACCAGAAACAGGATTAAAAAAATTCAAGAATCCACAGAATCTAAAAGGATGGATCGGTCCTTCTACGGATATCAGCGACTTATTTCTACAGCTTAAAATCGGCGGTGACTTAGCCCTTTTCAAAGCAATCATGTGCCTCCTGCTGGAGGCCGAAGATAAAAACCCGGGAAGTGTTTTTGATCAATCATTTATTGATGATAAAACACATGGCTACCAAGCATTCATTAAGGATTTACGTACCCATTCCGCGGAAGCATTAGCTCGCGAAAGCGGCGTTAGTATCGATTTGATACGTAGGGCCACAGAGAAAATAATAAATTCCGAGCGCATAATCATCTGCTGGGCTATGGGCATCACCCAACATAAAAACTCTGTACAAATCATTCGTGAAATCGTCAACCTCTTATTATTAAAAGGAAGTATTGGAAAACCTGGTGCAGGAACCTGCCCCGTAAGAGGACACAGTAATGTACAGGGCGATCGTACAGTTGGTATATGGCATCATTTACCCAAGGCCATGGGCGTCAAAATGAAGAATCTATTTGACTTTGAACCACCTCAGGAAGGTGGCTATGATGTAGTTAATGCGATCAAAGCAATGGGAGAAGGAAAAGGAAAAGTATTCTTTGCTTTAGGAGGAAATTTTCTTTCCGCTTCTCCGGATACAGAATATACTGCAAAGGGCTTACAACAATGTGAACTGACTGTTCATGTTTCCACCAAACCTAACCGGAGCCATTTGATTCACGGTAAAACTGCAATTATACTTCCTTGCCTGGGACGTACTGAAATTGATCGGCAAAAGAACGGAGCACAATTTGTAAGTGTTGAAAACTCTATGGGTATCGTCCATAGTTCTATTGGCCAAATTGAGCCCGCATCAGAGCACTTAATGAGTGAGCCTGCAATCGTAGCGCATTTAGCCAAAGCCACTTTAAAAAATAAAAAACCGGACTGGGAATGGTTGATTGAAGATTATGATCGGATTCGGGACATTATCGAACAATGTGTGAGTGGTTTTGACAACTATAATGAAAGAGTTCGTCACGAAGGAGGATTCTATCTCCCAAATTGTGCCCGTGAGCAAAACTTTGAAACGGCCACAGGTAAAGCAAACTTCACTATAAATCCGGTACTAAACAGCAATTTAAAAGACCATGAGTTTATGATGATGACCACCCGAAGTCATGATCAATTTAATACGACGATCTACGGACTGGATGACCGCTATCGCGGTATCAAAAACGGTCGCCGTGTAGCCTTTATGAACAAAAAAGATATACAGAAACGTGGTTTAAAGCAGGGAGACTACGTCGACCTAAAATCTCATTACGAAAATGTTGAGCGCCTTGCACCTCGTTTTATGGTCGTTGAATATGATATCCCGGAGCAATGCGTTGGCACTTATTTCCCGGAAGCGAATGTTCTCGTCCCGGTGAACAGCTATGCGGAGCGCAGTATTACTCCTACTTCTAAATCTATTGTGATTACTGTTGAAAAAAGTGCAGAATGAAAGTCTTTAGTACCAGTTGTATGATAAAGTCTACTTCGAAAAATATAATGACGGGAAATAGGAAATTGCATTTCTAAATAACGAAACTCCCCTGAATAATTTTGTACCGCATTCGAATCCGGTACAAAATTATTGAATGAAGTACAAGCTTCCTAGGCCCTCTTTATTGATAAATCCCTTCTCTTATCTTACCTCCAAATAGAAATATTATTCTAATACTAAAATATCACATTCACAACTAGATATAAACCAATCTATTATAGATAAAAAATATTAAATACGTTTTCGAAATCCTGTCACAATTTGAGCAGTAAATATTCAATAAAAGTTCAAAATTTATCAATATAGCTACTTTTAAGCATTCAACCCTCAAATTTCACCAAAAAAACAAGTCACAGATCACTCTAAAAATGAGGCAAATACCTTTATCCTAACTCTATCTTGGAGGTGTAATAAGCGTAAACAATAGGGCTATCCCTAAACCGAAATGTCTAAATCCGTATCCAATCAGCGCTAAAGCGCTGATTGGACAGGGTTCACTCAAACAAATAATCTCTGAGTATTTTATAGATAATAATTGCATTTACACTCCCATCTGAACAATCAATAGCAATTTATTTTCCCCTTGGACAAGATCGAGCTGAATAGTTAAAAGGATTTTAGAATAAAGACTATACGTCTTTTATAGAGAGGTTTGAAAAAGCCGGCTACTGTCTTCAGTGCCGGCTTTATTGTATCGTTAAATTAGATTAGTTGTTCAGGCCTTAGTTATTGAGCATAACTTTGCCGGTTCGTACATTTCCATTGGCATCTTCAATCTTATACATATACATTCCGCTGGCCCAATCTCCTCTCTGGATGCTTAGACTTGAGCTATTCCAGTCCTTCACCTGATGGATTGGGCGACCTAGCATATCTATTAGTGTAACCTCAACTGATCCAATATCCGCTGGAAGTTGAATATTTAACTCCGTAGTTACCGGATTCGGAAACACTTGAACCTCATCTAATGGATCAACAATCTCATCAAGCGATGTAGTTTGATCAAAAACCACCCCGACAGTATCGGTAACATACATCATTACAAGCACCATCATTTCATCATCCGAAGTCAAGCCAAAGCCAACTGGCTCCGGGCCATTATTAACATACTTGGCTTCATGCATAATCCCATTATTAAAATTGAAAGTCACCGGCAAGAATGGGTTAATGTAGCGTATCGGAATATGTTGATAATCAAAAAATGGACTTGCACAACCAGGAATTCCTCCAGCACAGCCCGCATCGTATATTAACTCCCCTTGTTGGCCATTTTCTCTGGTATAGACCTTATAGCCAGTTCCCCATTGATGTGTATGTCCCATCAAGCCCCAGACAAACAATTCCCCTCCGTTGAAATTCACGATTTGTGTCTCCGTATCCTCATTACCATTATTATCAATAAAAATATTATCCTTTACAATCAACTCTGTTCTCATCTCCTGAGCAGCCGTACCTGTTGGTTGAGTATAAATATTTGCGTATGCTTCCGCTTTCAAAACCTGTGTAGAAGAATAATTGATATAATGTGAATTGAGCTCTAGCCATAGGTTTTCTTCCCAACTAAAGGCTGTGCCTTCCGGTAATTTCAAGTCTGTGCTCTCTTGCACTGCAGCTACTAAGCCTATCCCATTATGATAAGGAGAAGTCCGTAAGCCTGGAGCAACATTATTCGCAAAAGAAGGACTATCAAAATCATAAATAATAAAATGATGAGAACTAGGCCCTATCTTGATATCAACCCGATTCACCTCCTTATCCTCTGGCAATAAAGCGCCTAACCCATACTTTTGAAAATACTCCAGCTCATCTCCATTTTGCCCGGCAGGGCGAAGGAAGTAAGGTCCCATTTTTATTTGAAACCCTTCTTCTGCTGTTGGAGCCGGTGGAGGTCCATCCGGGAAGCTTTCAAGGTCATTACCTGCGTAGTAATCTTCAATCAACTGTGGGTCTACCACGGTACCGTTAGCTGGAGCACCATAAAGAATCCACTGTCGGATCATTTCTTTTTCTACCTCAGTAAGTTGATCCTGTGTCATAGGCGGCATACTTCCACCTTCGTTATCTTCTCCTTCAGCAAAATGAATCGTAGGCTCAAAGTCCTGATTAATTTTGCGGAATAAATAACTTAAATCAGGTCGTCCGGGGCTTATATACTTGTACCCCTGATCATTCGCAAAGGTATTAGAAGGGGAGACATTAACTATGTTACTATAGACATCCTGAATCCGTGCACTGACTGTTGTACCAGCCCCCTCTAAATCTAAACCTGCCTGAGGGCTACCATTACTATGACAGGATGCACATTTTAATTGTAGGATATCATAAGCTTCTGCTATTGTAGATTGCGCAGATAGTGAAGTGCTCAACATTGTAAAAAGAGCTGCAAAAAGGAGTATTAGTTGTTTCATTGCTTTATTATTTTTTAGTATGTAATCAAATAATTATTTAACTTGCAGGCTACCTACCACCTGAAAATAGCTTGACAATTTCAAGACGAAAGGTTTTATGACAATTTCAAATACTACAAGATAGCTTTTCGTCAAATCTTACTTACACAGTTAACACTTGTTTAACTAGAACGATTTTTTGACATTGCTTAGGAAAGCAATGCTTTGAAGGTATTGACAACCTTAATTTACTAATCTTTACACGAACAAATCGTATTATTTGTTCCAAATCTTCATTTGATAGATGTTAATTAAGCTTACTGCCCCTATCGTGGAAAGTAACTTTATTCTACTTATGAAGTATAATTGTAACCATATTTTGAAACTTGTTTTATTAACTTAAATGCTATTGAATTATGAAAAAATTTTACTTTTTATGTCTTTTTTTAAGCAGTACGCTTTTTGTACAAGCTCAAGTCCAGGTAACTTTTTCAGTGGACATGAATGCAGAAATCACTGCCGGTACATTTGACCCAGCAGCTGATCTAATGCGAATTGGGGGAGATTTCCAAGGTTGGACTCCAACAGACAATCAAATGGAAGATGCAGATGAAGATGGTGTATATACACTTACTGTTGATCTTGCTGCGGATCAAGCTATTCTTTATAAGTTTGTTATCAATGACTGGGGGACTAATGAATTCGGAGAAGGTGCTGTTGCAGGCGATTGTAATATGGATGATGGGGCTGGTAATGTAAACAGAACACACACTGTTGTTGATAATAATGGTACTGATGTACTACCAACTTATATCTATAATACTTGTGACCTATCATCAGTAGTAAATGTTAACAACCTTACTACAATCACTGACCTTACCATTGCGCCTAATCCAGCTAGCGACTTTATTAACATTAACTATTCAAATGCTAACAACACTACACACGACATCTTGATCACGTCTATCACTGGTCAGGTAGTGAAGCAATTTTACAGCGTTGCTGGTAACAATCAGCAGGTTGATGTAAAAGACCTTTCTGCAGGAATGTACTTTGTTACTTTCCGTAATGATAAAGGTGAGCAAGGTTCAGAGAAGTTTATTGTTAAATAACAACAATCTTTTAAGCAAAAAGTAGTTTAATCTACTGAAAAGCCTGGTTCTTTAGAGAGCCGGGCTTTTTTGATACAACCATTCCTGTTAAGTTTCACTCTTTGATTTAGGAAGGTCTGATTTTATATATCACGGACTAAAACGATGCTCCTAAAAAGAGATACGAACACCACTTCACTTATTCATAAAAAAACCGTAATTTTGCGCTCTTATGAAAAATAAGCTTTTTTTTGTTATTCTAATCGGAACACTCTTAGGCTCAATGGCTTGTAAAAGCGAATTTGAAAAAATTCGTGCTTCGGCTGATCCTGATACTTTGTATAAGAAGGCCTTCGAATACTACGAACAAGAGGACTATTACAAAGCACAGACATTATTTGAGTTGGTAATCAACAACTTACGTGGTAAGGTAGAGGCAGAAAAAGTCTATTTCTACTACGCTAACACACATTACCAATTGAGAAAGTATATTTTAGCAAGCTACTATTTCAAAAACTTTTCTTCGACCTTTCCAAATAGTGAATACCGCGAAGAAGCCGACTTCATGTCAGCTTATGCTAATTATAAAATGTCACCGACATATCGTCTTGACCAGACATATACACAAAAAGCTATCGAAGGATTTCAGCTATTTGCAAATACTTACCCTGAAAGCAAACGCGTAAGTGAAGTAAATACTCTAATCGATGAAATGCGTAACAAACTAGAGAAAAAAGCGTATGCTCAAGCAGAGCTCTACTATGACCTCCAAGAGTATCAATCCGCAACTCACAGCTTCGAAACAATGTTAAGAGATTTTCCGGATACTAAAGAAGCCGAGAAAATACGTTATATGATCGTAAAATCTTCCTATGAACTCGCCGTTAAAAGTGTTTACGAAAAACAAGTCGAGCGTCACGAAGAAGTGATCAAAAATGCTGAGCTTTTTATAGATAAATATCGCAAAAGCGATTATGCTAAGGAAGTTCGGGACTTTAAAAAGAATTCATCTCGTATCATTAAAGAATTTAGCTAATGACCGACATCAAATCCAAAGTTCAAGGCCTGGAACCTAACGTGCAAGCACGTAACATTAAACAGATCATCAAAGATTCTGGTAACATCTACGAATCATTGAATATTATTTCAAAGCGTGCTACACAAATCGCTGTTGATCTTAAGCATGAACTACATAACAAACTCGAAGAGTTTGCGGTAAGCTCTGACACTATCGAAGAGATTCATGAGAACAAAGAGCAAATTGAAATCTCTAAGTTCTATGAGCGTTTACCAAATCCTGTAATCATTGCTACTGAAGAGTATCTCGATGGAGATATTCATGCAGAGTATAAGAATAAACGCGACTTCGAATAATCAAAGTTGCACTCTTCCAAGAAAAAGGACTCTATTCCTTTTTCTTGGTTTTTCTATACCATCCACTCTTTTCTATCCACGATCTTGCCTATGTCCTTAAACGGAAAAAACATCATTCTTGGCGTCTGTGGAAGTATTGCCGCATACAAAACTGCTTTCCTTACTCGTCTACTCATCAAATCAGGAGCTAATGTACAAGTCTTAATGACGCCTGCAGCTACTGACTTTATAGGACCTTTAACCTTGTCTACGCTTTCGAAGCGTCCTGTCTATACTGATGTTAGTGCCGAATCAAGTTGGAATAACCATGTTGAATTAGGACTTTGGGCAGATGCTATGATCATAGCTCCGGCCACTGCAACAACATTATCAAAAATGGCAACAGGATTGTGTGATAACATGATTGTAGCCACATACCTTTCTGCCAAATGCCCCGTATTCTTTGCCCCGGCAATGGATTTAGATATGTGGAAACACCCCGCTTCTGTCAATAATGTAAAAACACTTCAATCCTATGGCAACCATTTGATTCCCGTTGGTCATGGTGAACTCGCAAGTGGCTTAGTCGGAGATGGAAGAATGGCAGAACCCGAGGATATTGTTAAGTATCTAGTAGATTTCTTTAAAAAAGATCAGGATCTCCTTGACAAAAAAGCAATTGTTACCGCCGGGCCTACCTTTGAACCCATTGACCCTGTCCGATTCATTGGTAATCGTTCTACTGGCAAAATGGGCATTGCAATCGCTGAAGCGCTCAGTCAACGCGGAGCAAACGTTATTTTAATTCTAGGGCCTACCGCCCAGGATCCACCTAGCTCATCATCTATCGAATGTATTCGTGTCAAAACAGCACAAGAGATGTACGAAGCAAGCGTAAAAGCATACCAAACCGCTGATATTGGTGTTCTTGCCGCCGCAGTTGCAGATTATCGCCCCAAAACGGTCGCAGACCAGAAAATAAAGAAAAAAGAAGGTGATATGGCTATCGAATTAGAACGAACGATCGATATCGCTGCAAGCCTAGGTAAAAACAAAGGTAAAGATCAATTACTTATTGGTTTTGCTTTAGAAACAGAGCGAGAGCTCGAAAATGCTAAAGGCAAGCTAAAAAGAAAGAACTTTGATTTTATCGTTTTAAATTCACTCAATGATAAAGGCGCGGGATTTGCACATGATACTAATAAAATTCGCCTGGTTTTTGACAATAAGACAGAAGAATTTGAGTTAAAATCTAAGCGAGAAGTTGCAGAAGATATTGTCAACGCCATCGTCGAAATTATATAGTGTTCTTCAAACACCTTATTTTAGGTATACAAGTAATTGAAGCACAAACAAAATTAACTCGTTTATGAAAAAATACTTATTACTTTTTGCACTGCTCATCGTAGGTAAGTTTGCACAAGCTCAAGAGTTAGAGTTTGAGGTAACGATCAATACCCCTAAGCTTCAAACGACCGATCCGAAGGTTTTTGAAAGCTTACGAGAAAGTATGCTCAACTTTTTGAACAATCAAAAATGGACAAAAGATGTATTTGATCCTAAAGAACGGATCAAATGTAATATCCAAATGACTATCAAAGAAGAGCTTTCACAGAACACTTTCTCTGCTGACTTCGCAATTCAGTCAGTGCGCCCTGTTTATGGCAGCACTTATGAAACACCTTTACTTTCGCACGTTGACAAAGATTTTACGTTTCAATATGAGCAATTTCAACCACTGGAATTCACTAAAAACGCTTATTCCGATAACCTAACTGCATTTTTATCTTTCTATATCTACATCATCCTTGGATTGGATTATGATTCTTTTTCCTTGTATGGTGGGGAAACTTATTTTCAAACCGCTAATGATATATTAACGACGATTCCACCATCAGCAGCTTCTGCATTTCCTGGTTGGAGATCTTTGGATGGAAATAGAAACAGATATTGGATTATTGAAAATATGCTGAGTCCTAAGTTTAGAAACTATCGCCAGGCAATGTATGATTATCATCGCCAAAGCCTGGACATCATGAATACAGATACAAATACAGGTCGGGCAATCATGCTACAGGCCCTCGAAAGTGTGCAACAGGTTAATCGCTCCTATCCCAACTCAATGGTCATCCAGATGTTCGCAAATGCAAAGTCTCAGGAGGTCATTGAAATATTCAAAAAAGGCACTTCTCAGGAAAAAAGTAAGGTGAAAAGCATTATGGCTCGCCTCGATGCTTCAAATGCTTCTAAATACAGAGAGCAAATCGGAAGATAATACTACGTTAACATTTTCCTAAAAAAGTGTAAGCAGTGACCTCTGCTTACACTTTTTTTGTTTATATAAGCATTAAGATAGTAGAATCTTTAAGTATCGGAGCCGAAAATTTCCGTTTACAGACTAAATACTGCTTTTACTAAATCGACATTTTTATACTACAACTTAATTATATGAGAATCCTAATCCTTTTAGCCGTTTTATTACAAACCTCCTTCAGTAGTTTTGCACAGCAGGATGCCGTTCCTGCAAGTATTAATTGGGGCCCTGAACTGGCAGAGCCTAACAAAACAATGATTACCAAAGTACTCACTTCAGGAGGAGATTTATACGCTGTCAGACAAAAGATTTCTGCCCAGGCACTTACTGGTAACAAGAAGATTTATATCGAAAAATACAATAGTCAGATGGAACAGACGAAGTCTGAAGACATCACACTAAAATACAAAGGGAAACATTTGGACTTTGAGGAGCTCATCTCTTTAAATAATAACCTTTTCTTGTTGTCCTCCTTTCACAACAAAGCCAAAAAGAAAAACTATCTGTTCACCCAGATGATTAACATGAGGACCCTGGAGTCGGGTAAGACATTAAAGAAGATTGGTGAAATCGATACCCGTGGAATAAATAAAGAAGGACACTTTGGCCTGCATATCTCAAGGGACAGTTCGAAAGTCATGATCTTTAGTAATATCCCAAATAAAAAAGGCGACCCCGAATCCTTTGCTGTTAACGTATACAATGATCAGTTTGAAGAAGTCTGGTCCAGAAACATCCGTCTCCCTTATAACGATGACAAATTCACTGTTGAAGAATACCGGGTTGATGATAGGGGCAATGTTTATTTTCTTGGTGTCATCTATCAGGATAAAGCTAAAAGCCGGCGAAGAGGTCAGCCAAATTATCAATATACGATTCTCGCATATACCAATAATGGGGAAGATTACGAAGAATACAAAATTAAAATCAATGATCGATTCATCACTGATTTAACCTTCCGGGTTGCAGACCAGGGAGAGTTGATTTGTTCAGGTTTCTATTCTGATAAAGGAACTTATAGTGTTAAGGGAACTTACTTTTTTCGCTTAAATCCGGACACACAAGAGATGTATAACAGTAATTTCAAAGAGTTTGATTTTGATTTCCTTACCGCCTTAATGTCAGATCGCCGTAAAGCGAAAGCTGAAAAAGCAGAGCGTAGCGGAAATACCAAGAAACAGGCGGAGTTATATAGTTATTCGCTGGACAAACTTATCCTCCGATCGGACGGTGGCGCCTTGCTCGTAGCCGAGCAATACTTCGTAGAAAGACAAAATGATAATAATCGATATGGCTATAATTATGGTTACTGGGGCGCTAACCCATGGAACAGAGGGTTCAATGACATAGAATACTACTATAATTACAATGACATCATTGTAGTTAATATTCAACCTGATGGAGAAATTGAGTGGACTGCCCGAATTCCTAAACGTCAGGAAACCAGAAATGATGGTGGCTACTTCTCTTCTTATGCGATGTCTATTGTCAGAGATAAGATTTACTTCATTTATAATGATAACATCAGAAACTTTCAGCAAAATAATAAGCGCCAAAACAGAATCCATTATTTTAATGGCAGAAGCTCCATTATTGCCTTAGCAGAGATTAGCAGAGACGGAAGTGTTATTACTTATCCTTTGGCAAGTAACCGTGAAGCAGGAACGCTGACACGCCCAAAGATATGTAAGCAAATCGGTCGAAATACAATGGCTGTTTATGGAGAAAGAGGAAGAAAGTTTAGATTTGCAAACCTTGAATTCAAACCAAATTTATAAGCCGCTCAATACAGCGAATAAAGAAGAAAACTATAGTTTTCTTCTTTATTCGCTTTTCAAACCACTACGATTAACACAACATTAACGCCTTGAAACGAATCGCCATTTTTGCCTCAGGTACAGGAACTAACGCCAAAAAAATCATCGAACACTTCAAAGGACACGAACTTATTGAAGTGGCACTGATTGTATCTAATAAAAAGGAAGCCAAGGTCTTAGACATTGCCAGGGAAAATAATATCCCCCATTTAGTGATAAATAAGACCGAATTAAACGATAGTAATTACATTTTAGAAAAATTTTCCATGTTTGGCATTGATTTCATCGTATTGGCGGGTTTTTTGTTATTAATTCCTAAGTATCTAGTGAGTAACTTCCCAAACCGTATAATAAACATTCACCCGGCTCTCCTACCCAAGTTCGGAGGTAAAGGAATGTTCGGCATGCATGTACATCAAGCGGTAAAAGAAAGCGGAGAAAAAGAGACTGGTATCACTATTCATTTTGTAAATGAAAAATATGATGAAGGTGGTATTATTTTTCAAGCATCCGTTCCTGTATTACCAGAATACTCACCAGATGATATTGCAAAGCAAGTACAAAAATTAGAGCACCTGCACTTTGCAAAAACCATTGAGAGTTTAATTGAAAAATCATAGTTAGCTGATTAAAGGCATAACGGTTATCCATTGCTCTCATATTTGTGAACCTAACACGTTAAACTATGACTTTCAAGGTAACCTTACTCAGCCTATGTCTATGCCTCGTTCACTCCCCTATTTTTGCACAAAGTAGTAATTGGAAAAAAAACCTTAAAACTGCTAATCAACTTTATTCCAAAGGAAAATTTGCTGAAGCCGCAGACTTTTATGTAGAAGTCTATAAACAAAATGGCAAAAGCGACAATTATCTGGCAAAAGCAGCGCAATGCTACGAAAAAGCCAGAAATTACAATCAGTCTGCTAAATTCTATGAGCAGCTTGTCTCCAATAGTCAGTATCCACTTGCCGGTCTTAAATATGCACAAGCTTTAAAACAAAGTGGAAACTATCTTGATGCAATTCCTGCATTCAAGCATTTCCTGGTTAATTACCAAGGCACAGACTCTAAAAACTTCGTCAAACTAGTCAAGAATGAAGTCGAAGGCTGTGAAATGGCATTATCAAATAAAAAGGTAAGCCCTTCGGCATTAGAGGTTCAACATTTAAGTTCGAACATCAACACCATGAATAATGAATATGCGCCACTACCTTTTAATGATGCGGTGCTTTATTTTTCTTCTGAGGTAGATAAGTATTCGAAAATATACCGCTCTCAGTATCATAGTGGTGAATGGACAAAGGCAGTTTTGCCGACCTTTCCCGAGTTTGAAACGATGCATGTCGGACATGGTACGTTCACTCCTGACAATAAGCGTTTCTATTTTACAGTCTGTCATGGTGAGACCTTCGATGTTGTTGAGGCTCCATGTGATATCCATGTAACAGTCCTTAATGAAGGAGCATGGTCAAAGCCAAAAAAATTAAGAGATTATGTAAAACTTGAAGGTAGTACTGCGACGCAACCATTTGTTATTCACGATGGTGAAACAGAGGTATTGTATTTTTCTAGTGATCGAAAAGGTGGTCAAGGCGGAATGGATATTTGGTATATGACCAGACACATCGATAGCCCTGAATATGATTTTACACTTCCTAGAAACGCTGGTAAAAAAATCAACACCCCTGGTGATGAAATAAGCCCTTTCTACGAAACAGAAAGTTCTACTTTATACTTCAGTTCAAACGGACACGCTAGCCTTGGAGGTTTCGATATTTTTCAAGCTGGAGGAAGTATGGATAAGTTTTCAAAACCAGTTAACCTTAATCAACCTCTTAATTCATCGGCAGATGATTATTACTACATAAAAAATACTTCTTTAAACGGTGGTTTCTTTGTGTCCAATCGAAAGTCCGGCAATGAAAAAGTCACCACCGATCATGATGATATTTTCTCTTTCTCCACACCAGAAGAAAGATTGATGGTGGAAGGCAATGTATATGACAAGAGTAATAATTCGATTGTTACAGATGTTCAAATTTTACTTTACGAACTAGTTGGTAATGGGCAGAAGAAAAGGTTACTACAATCCATTATTGCTAATAATGGTACTTATCAATTTGTCTTAATGCCAGAGCGTCAATTTCAAATCGAGGCAATCAAAGAAGGGTTTGAAACTGCAGGTTTCAACTTTGATACTTTTGAAGCCGACGTTGACAAGGATTATGGCCGTTCAATTTATTTACAATCTGACGCTAGTGATTTTGCTATGAGCAAGCCCGATGCATTTAGTGAGCGTACTTCAACTGCAAGCATCGATAAGGTTATCAATAGTAAGCCGGAAGTAAAAGAAGATAATCTATTCGAAACCCCTCGTCGTAAATCAGAAACACCTAAAGCTACTGCCAGTACAGGAACTTATATTAATAGTTACTATAATGGTATGGAGGTATTGACTACTGCTCCAAAGCTTGATGGTGTATATTATAAAGTTCAAATTTCTACAGCTACTACATTTGATGAGTACAATAGAATGTTTGATAATATACGCGACTTAGGAAATTTACAAACGGAATCCATCAGTGCAAAAAACTGGACCAGGATATTATTAGCAGAGTACTATTCTTTGAGTGATGCACGGCAAGTGATGGATGACTCAAGAGCCAATGGATTTCCACAAGCTTTCGTAGTTAAATATCGTAATGGAAAGCGATTAAACTAATTCCTCCCCATTGATCAGCGTACGTTTTATACAAAAAGCGGTATCGAATAGTTCGGTACCGCTTTTTGTATAAGAAGGATTAGCGAATAAAAATGCAGAACTTCAGCGATAAGTTTGCCTGAATATTTAACTTAGTGCTTATTATAGAGTTCATACATAATGGCCATAGAAAACAGATTTCTTGATTCGATTGCTCGCTCCTTTAGTTTGGAGTTGCCCGTATTAGATACGATGGATGAATATCTGGACTTGATCATTCCTCTGATCAGGCCATGGAGTGAGGACTTGTATGAAGAAGAATACTTCCTGGAAACCAGATGGCTTGAAGTCAGGGACGATGACAATTTTCATGAGTTAGTCTTGCATATTTTTAGAGAAGAAAGTGAATACCTCAATTCAATTGACGGAAATATCCATAAAGGGAAATGGCGTACACTTGAGAAATCCAATACTCTGATTATTGAGCAAACTGCAGGAAACACTATTGTTAAAAGTGAATTATACGACCTTGCTTTTCTGAATGGCAATTTCTTTATTTTGCGAAAACATGGAGATCAACAGCGCAAAGGCTTCAAAAAATATTTTGTAATGGGTAGAGAAGGGTATATCCGTGACCTCGAATGGCGCGACGTAATGGAAGCAATGTTCAACCAATACCGTAACAATCGCCGCTGGATTTTCTTTGTAGTTGCTTTTGTTGCTCTGGTTGCTATTTTTATTTTCTTTTCTGTATTCTAGCTAGACTTGCACCTCTAATTGAATTGCTCTTTAGGGATCGTAAAGTAAAAAGTTGCACCTTTATTTTTTACGCCTTCGGCCCAAATTCGGCCTCCCTGCTTTTCAATTATTCTTTTACAAATCGCTAGACCAATACCCGTTCCTTTATAATGACTATTTCTACCATGCAGTCGCTGGAAGATACCAAAGATGCGTTCCTTTTCTTCCTCGCAAAAACCTTGGCCATTATCACTAATACTAAATAAAAAATCTGATTTTCGATCTTCTGCTTTAATAATAATGTTTGGTTTCCGGTTCTCGCAAGTGTACTTTAGTCCGTTCCCAATTAGATTTTGTAAAACTTGTCCAAAGAGTAATCTGTTGGTTCGAACTTCTGGCATTTCATAACATTCTATAGCGCCGTCTTTTTCTGAGATAGAGATCGTTAGGTTTTTTATTACATTGACAAGCACCTCTCTGGTGTCTACAATTTCTTTTTCATACTGTTTTGCAGTCCATTTTGTGTATTCGAGCATATCTCTGATAAGATTACTCATCCTGTCTGCTCCATCAATGACAAAATCCATATCGATAGAAGCATTTTTGTCATCTATCTGCTTGATATAACGCCTTTTGATCAAGCCAGTATAACTCCTGATCATACGTAGTGGTTCCTGTAAATCGTGAGAGATCACGTAAGAAAATTCCTCAAGTGCTTTGTTATGCATTTCAAGTTTTTCTGCATACTCTTCCAATTTCTTTTTAGCTTTCATCTGAAAAGTAATATCCTCGATCATCGAAACAATATAGTATTCATTGCGAAGTTCCATCTTGAGGAGTGCCATTGTCATACGGACCCATAAGGTTTCTCCTTTCTTGGTGGACCATCGTTGTTCGAGCACATACTTCTTATGCTCACTTTCCATTACCTTGGCTAGTAGCGTATTCGTCTCAATATAGTCATCTTCGTGTACATACTCTTTAGGATTATGCTTTACAAAATATCGATTTTTATAGCCGGTCATTGCTTCCAGCACATGATTAACACGGATTGGATTTAACTGAAGATCACTAAGCATGATCCCTACGGGTGCTTTTTCGAATATCCCCCTGAAACGTTTTTCACTGTTTTCTAGTTGTTTCTTACTCTTTTCAATTCGATGATCAGCTTCCAGTTTACCATTAAATACCATAAATCCCATCGCAAGGATAAAGATGAGTACTAAGAAAAAATACTCTCGGCTAACGATTACTTCATCAGCAGTCATATAAAACCCCAGGTAGGTTACTAGCAGGAAAACTAAATACAGATTCAGCACCCATTTATTCTTAATAAATGCACACAAGGCAAAACCTATTAAAATAGTAGAGGAAGTATCTATAGGCTGAAAGTGATTAAACGCGACCAGCGCAATACCATAAAAGTTATAGACGAAGAAATGTATATAGAGTAATTTCAATCCATTTTGCTGAACCCAATGGTTGGACCTGCTAAGTATAGCCAGGGCAAAGATAGATATAGCGATTAGAATTCTTGGGAGAGGGTAATCAACGGTACCTGTTTCAACGAAATAGTTCATAAGGGTAATCCCTATGAGCAATATCGAGCCTATAAATCCTACTCTCTGTAAATAGAGTTTTTCTACGTTTTCGGTTTTTCTCAAAGACATCTTAAAAAGAGCTAAGTATATTAAATACTGGTGAATAAAATATTCGCTAGCATTAAAGGAGTAGTTATATTAGCTCGGGGAAGAGATTCTTTAAGTAAGGAAAAGGCATAATCTATGCCATAAAAAAACCAGCTACTGATAACAGTAGCTGGTTTTTATAGAGAAGTTGATTATTAATTTATTAAGCTTTCAGCGCTTCAATCATTGTTGAACCAATCTGAGCCGGAGAATTCACAACATGAATCCCACAGGCCGCCATAATCTTCATTTTTGCCTCTGCAGTATCATCTTTACCTCCGATGATTGCACCAGCATGTCCCATTGTTCGTCCTTTTGGTGCAGTTTGTCCGGCAATAAAGCCGACAACAGGTTTTTTGTTACCAGTTGATTTAATGTATTCTGCAGCTTGAGCTTCGTAATTTCCGCCAATCTCTCCAATCATCACGATTCCTTCTGTCTCAGGATCTTCCATCAGCATCTTAACTGCGTCTTTAGTCGGTGTTCCAACAATTGGATCTCCACCAATTCCTATAGCAGTAGAAATACCTAATCCTGCTTTCACGATTTGATCCGAAGCTTCATAGGTAAGTGTTCCAGATTTTGAAACAATTCCAATTTTTCCTTTTTTGAATACAAAGCCAGGCATAATCCCAACTTTCGCTTCTTCTGGTGTGATAACACCAGGGCAGTTAGGTCCGACCAGAGTACAATCATAATCCTCTATATAGGCTTTCACTTTTACCATATCCTGAACGGGGATTCCTTCAGTAATACAAATAATCACTTTAATCCCTGCAGAAGCTGCTTCCATAATTGCATCAGCGGCAAATGGTGGTGGCACAAAAATGATTGAGGTATCTGCATTTACTTTTTCTACCGCTTCGGCAACAGTATTAAACACTGGTTTCTCCAAATGTGTCATTCCTCCTTTACCTGGAGTTACACCTCCGACAACGTTAGTGCCGTAGTCAATCATCTGGCCAGCGTGGAAAGTTCCTTCTTTACCGGTAAAACCTTGAACTATTATGTTTGAATCTTTATTAACTAATACAGACATTCGTTTTTTTGATTTTATTGATTATTGATCTTTATTTTCTTTTGGGTCTATCATGATAAATACGTCTTCATCGCTTTTTTGCAGATAGTATTTTTCACGAGCAAATTTTTCTTTATTTCCTTCAATATCCACTCTATCTTCGTGTGCTTCTTTAATTTTTGATTTGTAGTAAAGTTTATCTGCTTCAAGTTCGTTTTGAGTTTGCTCCAGATGAAACATCGTTAGCACATCATGCTTATCGAAAAAAACCATCCACGCAACAAAGAGTGTAGCTACCAAAAAATATTTATTCTTTAGTGGTGCTGGAATTGCATTAGAAAGCGGCTTAAATGGATTATTTCGAACAGCCATATTGAAAGATATTAACTTGAAGCTTTATGAACTATTTCATAAAACTTCAAGTTGACCAAGTTATTTATTTTCCGACCAAAGCCTTTCCCGGAAAGATTGCTGAATCTCCTAATTCTTCTTCAATTCGAAGTAATTGATTGTATTTAGCAATTCTATCCGATCGAGATGCTGATCCAGTTTTGATTTGCCCTGTATTCAATGCTACAGCAAGATCAGCAATAGTAGTATCTTCAGTTTCTCCAGAACGGTGACTCATTACACTAGTATAAGCATTACGTGTAGCTAAGTTAACGGCGTCAATAGTTTCCGATAAAGACCCAATTTGATTAACCTTAATCAAAATTGAGTTTGCAATGTTCCCATCGATACCTCGCTGTAATCGTTCCGTATTAGTAACAAACAAATCATCTCCAACCAACTGTACTTTATCTCCAATTAGTTGAGTCATCTCTGCCCATCCATCCCAATCATCTTCATCGAGGCCGTCTTCAATGGATAAGATAGGGTATTTTTCGACCCATTCTTTCCAGTAATTAACCATTTCACTAGAGGTTAATTTATCCCCGGTAGACTGGTGAAAGTGGTATACTTTCTCCTCTCTATTATAAAATTCAGAAGCTGCAGCATCCATTGCGATCAAAATATCTTCACCAGGCTTATAACCTGCTGTTTCAATAGATTGTAAAACAATTTCGATAGCTTCTTGATTCGATTTGATATTTGGAGCAAAACCTCCTTCATCACCGACATTGGTAGAATACCCTTTCTTTTTTAGTACTGCTTTGAGGTGGTGAAAAACTTCAACCCCCATTCGCAAAGATTCAGAAAACATATCTGCTCCAACAGGCATAATCATAAACTCCTGAAAGTCGATGCTATTATCAGCATGAGAACCGCCATTAAGGATATTCATCATTGGAACAGGCATAACGTGAGCATTTACGCCTCCAATATATCGGTATAGTGGTTGTCCGAATTCTTCAGCAGCAGCTTTTGCAACAGCAAGGGAAACCCCCAGAATAGCATTAGCTCCTAATTTGCTTTTATTGCTCGTACCATCTAACTGAAGCATCAAATCGTCAATATAAATTTGATCAGAAACTTCAACACCGATCAATTCTTCTCTAATTGTTTCTTCGATATTCTGGCAAGCATTTAGTACACCTTTACCAAGAAAACGTGATTTATCTCCATCACGGAGCTCAACTGCTTCGTATTTCCCAGTAGATGCTCCTGAGGGCACTGCTGCCCGTCCCATTGCGCCTTCTTCTGTTAATACTTCTACTTCAACCGTAGGGTTTCCGCGGGAGTCAAGAACCTCCCTTGATCTAATGTCAATAATTTCACTCATTAATAGTCGATTTTGTAGTGTTTACGGTCGCATTGGTTAAGGCATTTTTATCTGCATCAATTAAGGCCACGAAGTCATCAAACAAGTATCTCGCGTCGTGCGGTCCTGGAGATGCTTCGGGGTGATATTGCACTGAAAATGCTTTGTATTGTTTCAATCGAATACCTTCGATTGTTTGGTCATTTAGATTTACATGTGTGATAGCTACTTTATCCTCATTATCTCTAATTGCATCTGGGCTTACTCCGAAACCATGGTTTTGGCTTGTGATTTCTCCTTTACCAGTATTAAGGTTTAATACCGGATGATTGATTCCCCGGTGACCATTATGCATTTTATAGGTAGGGATATCTACCGCTCGAGCTAACAACTGGTGTCCTAAGCAAATTCCAAATAATGGCTTATTCTCTTTTAGTATTTCTTTTGCGGTAGCTACTGCATAATCCATTGCTGCAGGATCACCAGGCCCGTTCGACAAGAAATAACCATCGGGATTCCAGGCTTTAACTGTTTCGTAATCCGTTTTAGCAGGAAATACTTTAAGGTAGCACCCTCTATCACTTAGGCATCTTAAGATATTACCTTTGACACCATAGTCAAGTACAGCTACTTTGTAAGCAGAATGAGGATCTCCTACGTAATAAGGTTCTCTTGTACTTACTTTGGATGCTAGTTCAAGTCCTTCCATATTGGGGACTTTAGCTAATAGTTTTTTGAGTTCGTCTACATCTAAAATTTCAGACGAGATAATTGCATTCATTGCTCCTTTATCTCTAATATGACGGACTATTGCTCTTGTATCGACATCTGAAATTCCTACCAGGTTTTCTTTTTCAAAGTAGTCCTGAATAGATTGATCAGCCACTTTACGAGAATATTGATTTGTAAAGTTTTTACAGATCAAACCAGAAATCATAATACTTCCTGATTCGGTATCATCATCTTTGGTTCCATAATTCCCAATATGGGCATTGGTCGTTACTAAAAGTTGTCCAAAATAAGAGGGATCAGTAAATACTTCCTGATAACCGGTCATACCAGTGTTAAAACAGATTTCTCCAGTAGTTGTCCCGATTTTACCGGCAGATTTGCCTTTGTAAACGGATCCGTCTTCGAGTAGCAATATTGCTGGTTGAGGTTGAAAATCACTCATTAATGAAGCTATTTTTCGTGATTAATAAAATCGTTTGAAGACCGCACAAATATAGCACATAATTAATAATTAAAAGGCTGCACTCATAGCTAATTAAACAGGGCACTTAATTTTAGCAGTCCAATTTAGTTTTATTGGTAAGTCTTTAAATACAACCCGCAGGTGTTTTTATTGTTTATGAAATACTTAAGTATAAAAAAAGCGATACTAGAGAACCAGTATCGCTTAATGAATATCTTAAAAATGCATTTGCTATTCTTCTTCTTCGTTAGTAGTATCCGCTACAACTGGTGGTGTAGCAGCAGCAGTCTCAACATTAGCCTTTCCACCACGACGCGTTCTTCTACGTTTGCTCTTAGAGCTATCTGTACTAGACAAAAGCACTTCGTTAAAATCAACAAGTTCGATCATTGCCATTTCAGCAGCATCGCTTTTACGGAATCCCGTTTTGATAATACGAACATAACCTCCCGGACGATCTCCTACTTTAACAGAGATAGGTCCAAAAAGCTCCTTAATGGCATCTTTATTTTGAAGATATGAGAACACAACTCGTCGAGAGTGAGTAGTATCTTTTTTTGATTTAGTAATCAAAGGTTCGATAAAAACTCGTAGCGCTTTAGCCTTTGCTAATGTCGTATTGATTCTTTTGTGTGTAACCAAAGCAATAGCAAGGTTCTTGAGCAATGCTTTACGATGTGGCGCCTTACGCCCGAGGTGGTTAAACTTTTTACCGTGTCTCATTTCTTTTGTTTTTAATGATTAATGAACTTCGCAGCACTTTTCGGCAATGACTTATTCAGTAACTGCATTGATCAGAGGTATCCCCCTGGTATAATAATTATTCTTCGTCAAGTTTATACTTAGATAAATCCATTCCGAAGGTTAATCCTTTTTCCTGAAGTAATTCTTCGATCTCAACAAGAGACTTTTTACCAAAGTTTCTGAACTTTAATAACTCGTGAGTATCGTACTTCACCATTTCAGCAAGTGTATTAATTTTTGCTGCTTTCAAACAGTTATAAGCCCGAACAGAAAGATCGAGATCTTCTAAAGACGTTTTCAACAACTTACGCATGTGTAAGATGTGCTCATCAACAATATTATCTTCTCGTCCTGCAGCATCTTCGAAAGTAATATTCTCATCAGTGATCAACATCAAGTGTTGGATCAAAATTCGAGAAGCTTCTTTCACTGCCTCTTCCGGGTGTATAGTTCCGTCTGTCTTAATTTCGATAGTCAATTTCTCATAATCGGTACGTTGGCCTACACGAGTGTTTGATACCTTATAAGAGACGTTTTTAATTGGTGTATAAATCGCATCGATAGGAATTACTCCAATTGGTGCATCTTTAGGCAGATTTTCATCTGCAGGAACATAACCACGGCCTTTGGTAATTGTCAACTCCATTTCAAGGTTAACAAAAGGCTCCATATTACAGATCAAAAGATCTGGGTTCATCACTTTGAACACATTGGTGTGCTCTTCTATATCTCCTGCTCTGAACTCTTCTTTACCACTGATAGTTAAGTAAATTTTTTCGGTTGATACATCTTCATCAGAGATCAATTGCTTCAGTCTTACCTGTTTAAGGTTAAGAATGATATCTACCACATCTTCAACAACCCCTTTGATCGTAGAAAACTCATGCTCAACTCCTGCGATACGAACCGCAGAGATCGCAAAACCTTCTAAGGAAGAAAGTAATACCCGTCGTAGAGAATTACCTACAGTTTGTCCGAATCCCGGCTCCAAAGGTTTGAATTCGAAGGTTCCTTCGAAATCCGTTGCTTTTTGAAGAATAATTTTATCGGGTTTCTGAAAATTTAAAATGTTCATATATAAGAGTTATTCTTTAGAGGGAAAAAATAGCAGAATAGATATGCTTAAAATCACTTAAAATCTGAATGATACCATCCAGATTTTAAGTAATATTATTTCGTTATTTAGAGTACAATTCAACGATCAATTGCTCATTGATTGGCTCAGGAATTGCTTCGCGTTCTGGGTAGTCTAAAAAGACACCTTCCATTTTGTCAGGATTCCACTCAAGCCATCCAAATTTGCGTACATCAGATTTACCTTTTACGGATTCTGAAATTATAGCCATGCCTCTAGATTTCCCTCTAACGCTCACCACATCTCCAGCACGTAATTGAGCAGAAGGAATATTGGTAACTATACCATTAACCATGATGTGTTTGTGAGAAACTAACTGGCGAGCAGCAGGACGAGAAGGAGCTAAACCTAATCGGTATACTGTATTGTCTAATCTTGCTTCAAGAAACTGAAGAAGAACAGTACCAGTAACCCCCTTCTTAGCACTTGCAGATTCGAATAAGTTTCTAAACTGACGCTCTAATACACCATAAGTATATTTAGCTTTTTGTTTTTCCTTAAGCTGGTTAGCATAGTCAGATTTTTGCTTTCTTCTACGACTATTACCATGTTGCCCCGGAGGGTATTTTTTCTTTTCGAAAGCTTTATCAAAACCAAAAATTGGTTCTCCAAATGCTCTAGCTTTTTTAGTCTTAGGACCAGTATATCTAGCCATTGTATCTTAACTCTTGAATTAGGTTAAAAATTAAACTCTTCTTTTCTTAGGTGGACGGCAACCATTATGAGGTACTGGCGTAACGTCTTTAATTCTAGACACTTTAATACCAGCTCCGTCAATTGCGCGGATAGCAGCTTCTCTTCCTGAACCAGGACCTTTAACATATACCTCTGCTGTTCGCATTCCAGCTTCGTAAGCTACTCTCGCAGCATCACTTGCAGCAACTTGCGCAGCATATGGTGTATTTTTCTTAGATCCACGGAATCCAGCTTTACCAGCAGATGCCCAAGAAATCACATCTCCTTTTTTATTACAGATAGAGATAATGATATTATTGAAGCTGGCTTTTACGTAAGCTAAACCTTCTGGTTCTACTCTTACTTTTCTTTTTTTTCTGGTCTTTGCCATCTTATGATTGCTTATATCGTAATGATAATATTATTATTTAGTTACTTTCTTTTTGTTAGCGACCGTCTTACGCTTACCTTTTCTGGTACGAGCATTGGTTTGTGTGCGTTGTCCACGAAGCGGTAATCCTTTACGGTGACGAATACCTCGGTAACAACCGATATCCATCAAACGCTTGATGTTAGTCTGAACTTCAGACCGAAGTTGACCTTCAACTTTAAGCTCATCCTGAATCATCTGAGATACCACACGGACATTCTCATCATTCCATTCTGAAACTTTGGTTTCATGACTGATACCAGCCCGGTCAAGAATCACACCTGCTAGTGATCTTCCTATCCCGAAGATATAGGTCAAACTAATAATTCCTCTTTTATTTCTAGGTAAGTCTACCCCTGCAATACGAGCCATATGAAATATTTTTAAGCGGCTTTAATAATTAAATTACCCTTGACGCTGTTTGAAGCGAGGATTTTTTTTATTAATTACGTACAATTTTCCTTTTCGTCGAACGATTTTGCAATCTGCAGATCGTTTTTTGATTGATGCTCTAACTTTCATCTCAGAGTATTTACTGTGTTATTTATAACGATACGTTATGCGTCCTCTACTTAAATCATATGGCGACATCTCTACTGCTACTTTATCTCCAGGTAAAATTCGAATATAGTTCATTCTCATTTTTCCAGAAATAGTAGCTACAATCTCGTGGTCATTTTCAAGGCGCACTCTGAACATTGCGTTCGATAATGCCTCTTCAATAACCCCGTCTTGCTTAATTAAGTCCTGTTTTGCCATAGTTCAAATTTCGGTGTGCAAAGATACAAAAAAATAAGCGACTTTTTCAATAATATTGAAATTTTATATCGCCTTGATAGATTCCGCTTGCATCAACGGAACTTCATTAACATTTGGGTTATTAGCAATAGCCTTTTCGACCTCTGTATGATCAGACATCAAGTCTGCTTTTTGCTTTCTAACAGCCACAGTATGCTCAAAATGAGCTGAAGGCGTTTTATCTCTACTAATAATTGTCCATCCATCTTTGGCTTGCGAAACTTCCTTTCGGCCCAAGTTTACCATCGGTTCAATCGCTATCACTAAACCATCACGCATTTTAGGCCCTTTTCCTTTCTTTCCGTAATTAGGTACTTCGGGTGCTTCATGCAAATTTCTACCCAATCCATGCCCTACTAACTCACGAACAACTCCATATTTATGCTTCCGTTCACAGTATTCCTGAATGGCAAAACCAATATCACCGATTCTTTTACCGTCTACTGCTTTTTCTATTCCTTTATATAAAGATGTTTTAGTAACACTTAGGAGCTTCATTACCTCTGGTTCGATTTCACCTAAAGCAAATGTATATGCTGCATCTCCATAAAACTCATTCATAAATGTTCCACAGTCTACAGAGACTATATCTCCATCTTGAAATTCTTTATCCGATGGGATTCCATGAACAACTTGTTCATTCACGGATATACATAATGTGCTAGGAAAACCTCGATAACCCTTAAAACCAGGTACTGCACCGTGATCTCTTATCAACGCTTCTGCTTCTTTATCAATCTGAGCTCCAGTGACTCCTGGCTTTATAACAGTCCCTACATGAGTAAGTACTTTACAAACGAGCAGGCAACTTTGTCTAATTAGCTCAATCTCTTCATCTGTTTTATAATAGATCATATTATTATTCGCTGATCTAACTTTACATAGATGCGCCGATACCTTGTACTCCGCTTCGACCTTTAAGTCGTCCTGATTTAACTAAACCATCATATTTACGCATCAATAAATGGCTCTCCACTTGTTGTAATGTATCTAGTACAACAGCAACAAGAATCAAAAGAGAAGTCCCTCCAAAGAACATTGCAAAATTGGTATTGATTCCGAACATCGAAGCGAAAGCTGGAAGGATAGAAATTAACCCAAGGAAAATAGATCCAGGCAATGTAATTCTTGTTGTAATGGTATCAATAAAATCTGCAGTCTTTTTACCAGGTTTTATTCCAGGAATAAAAGCATTCTGTCGCTTTAGATACTCCGCATACTGCTGAGGATTTACTAATAATGCCGTATAGATGTAGGTAAATACAACAACCAAAATGAAATAGATAATGTTATATGGCGCTGAAGTAAAGTCGTTAAGACTTACTAAAAAGTCACTGTTCGCCAAGTCACTTTGACGGTTAGCCAAAAGCTGTTGAATTGTAGCCGGAATAAACATCAATGCCTGTGCAAAGATAATCGGCATAACTCCTGAGGCATTTACCTTGATCGGAATATAATCACGTGCTCCTGAAACAGGCATAGTTGCGGATCCACGTCCAACCATACGTTTCGCAAATTGAATCGGAATCTTACGTACAGCTTGAACAATCAATACAGTGGCCATCACTACAAAGAATAATGCTACCAACTCAATCACTAAGGTAATTCCAAAATTATTCGTGAATTCAAAAGCTAAAGCACTCGGCAAGGTTGCGATAATACCAATCATAATTAATAATGAAATACCATTACCAATACCTCGATCGGTGATTTTCTCACCAAGCCACATTGCGAAAATGGTTCCTGTAGAAAGGATAATCACATTACTAACCCAAAATATTGTAGGACTTAAAACATCTGCACTAACCACGGCTCCTTGTTGCTGAAGGTAAGCAAGGTATCCTCCCCCCTGAACTAAGGTAATTGCTACAGTAAGCAATCGGGTAATTTGAGTAAGTTTTTTTCGACCGGACTCCCCTTCTCTTTGTTGTAGGCGCTGAAAATATGGTACAGCAAAACCAGCCAACTGGATGATGATCGAAGCGGTAATATAAGGCATGATACCTAATGCAAAAACAGCTGCATTATTAAATGCACCTCCGGTAAAAGCATTGATCAAACCAAAAAGATCATTCGCATTTCCGCTAGCAGCAGCATTTTGTAGCTGATCCGGATTCACACCTGGTAATACCACGAATGAACCGAAACGATAGACCATCAATATTATCAAAGTAAAGGTGATTCTCTCTCTTAATTCTTTGATTTTCCAGATGTTACGTAAGGTTGTAATTAATTTTTTCATCTTCAGGACTTACAATGGTTTATAAAGTGCTGATGCCCACCATTATTGGCAGGCATTACTCACTCCCATGATCAGGGATAATATTTTTAATACTCGTCAAAAGTTTGCTGGTTGATTTATACAAGCTCAACAGTACCTCCAGCAGATTCGATTGCTTTTTTAGCAGACTCAGAACAAGCATGAGCTTTAATTTCTAGTTTGCGCTTAAGCTCACCTCCACCTAAGATTTTGACTTTATCAGTTTTTCTTATGATTCCGTTCGCTAGGAGTGTTTCCATATTAACAGCAGTAAGATTATGCTTTTCGGAAATCTCTTCTAATCTACCTAAGTTAATAGGAACAAATTCTACACGATTAGGGTTTTTAAATCCACGCTTTGGTATTCGCATCTGAAGTGGCATTTGACCGCCTTCAAAGTTTCTTTTACGACTATAACCAGAACGAGATTTTGCTCCCTTATGCCCACGAGTACTGGTACCACCGTATCCAGATCCCGTACCTCTAGCGATACGCTTTTTATTTTTATTCGAACCGGTTGCCGGTTTTAAACTATGCAATTCCATTATAATAATATTATAAATTATACGAAATCAAATTATAATTGTTCCACGTTCACCAAATGGTTTACTCGGTTGATCATCCCTTGGATTTGTGGAGTTACTTCGTGTTCTACACTTTGATTAATCTTTTTCAAACCAAGAGCAATCATGGTGTCCTTTTGGCGTTTTGGACGATCGATCACACTTTTCACTTGAGTTATTTTTACCTTAGCCATTCTTTGAATGTTTTATGGTTAACGAATCAATTATCCGTTAAAAAGCTTTTCCATTGATATATTACGTTGCTTAGCAATTGCCATAGGGCTTCTGAGTTTAGCAAGTGCATCTATAGTTGCTTTAACCACGTTATGCGGATTTGAAGAACCTTGAGACTTTGCTAATACATTATGTACCCCTGCGATTTCTAAAACTGCACGCATTGCACCACCTGCAATTACACCGGTACCATCAGCTGCTGGCTTAATAAGTACTTTACCCGCACCGTATTTACCCTTCTGCTCATGTGGGATCGTTCCTTTGTAGATAGGTACTTTGATTAAGTTCTTTTTGGCATCATCTACAGCTTTTGCGATAGACTCAGATACATCTCTTGCTTTACCTAGGCCATGTCCGACAGTCCCTTTTCCATCACCGACCACCGCAATTGCAGCAAAACTAAAAGTTCTACCCCCTTTGGTAACCTTTGCTACACGATTAAGGCTAACTAATTTTTCTTTAAGTTCTGTATCTGTAGGTTTGACTCTATTCGGAGTTTTCTTCGCCATGATAATTTAGATTTTATAGTTGCAAACCGCCCTCACGAGCGCCATCTGCCAATGCTTTTACTCGTCCGTGATAAAGGTATCCGCCTCTATCAAAAACAACTGATGAAATTTTTTCAGCGGATGCTTTTTCAGCGATTTTTTTACCTACCGCCTTAGCTTGTTCCACTTTAGTACCACTTGCAGCGATTTCTATTGAAGAAGCCGAAGCAAGAGTTACTCCATCCAAATCGTTAATCAATTGAACATAGATTGCTTTGTTGCTTCTATATACTGATAAACGAGGTCTATCCGCAGTACCCTGAATTTTCTTACGGATACGTTGATGGATTCTTTTTCTTTTTTGAGCTTTTGTAAGTTTCATTACTATGATAACTTTTAGATTATTTAGCTGCAGTTTTACCTGCTTTACGTCTGATTACTTCACCAACAAACTTGATACCTTTTCCTTTGTAAGGTTCTGGCTTACGGAATGCTCGAATCTTTGCAGCAACCTGGCCAATCAGTTGTTTATCGTGGCTTTCTAAACGTATCGTTGGTGGTTTACCTTTTTCAGATACAGTAGAAAGTTTAACTTCATCTGGTACATAAAACATAATCGGGTGAGAATACCCAACACTAATCTCAAGTAGCTGTCCGGTGTTACTCGCACGATATCCGACTCCGACTAGCTCCAATTCTTTGACGTAGCCTTCAGAGACACCTACAACCATATTGCTTATCAAAGTACGGTAAAGACCGTGCATAGATCTATGGCGTTTTGAATCTGTTGGGCGGCTTACAGTTAAAGTACCGTCTTCGATATCGACCTTTAAATCAGGATCGATACGCTCCATCAATTCTCCTTTGGAACCTTTGACTTTTACCACATTTTTTTCTACGTTGATCTCAACGCCACTTGGTATTTCAATCGGTGCTTTTCCTATCCTAGACATTTTCTATGAAATTAGAAGTTTTAAAATTAGTATACGTAGCAAACAAGCTCACCACCTACATTTTCAGCACGTGCTTGTTTATCTGTCATTACCCCTTTAGAGGTAGAAACAATAGCGATACCCAATCCATTGATTATACGAGGGATATCATTAGCACCAGAAAACTTTCGCAATCCTGGTTTACTTATTCTACCTAACTTACGAATAACCGGCTTCTTCGCCGTATCATATTTCAAAGCAATTTTAATGATCCCCTGTTTCCCTTCGTTATCATCGAATTTGTACTTGAGGATATACCCTTGATCATAAAGAATCTCCGTAATACTTTTTTTCATTCTAGAAGCGGGAATCTCAACGATTCTGTGCCCTGCTTGCTGTGCATTGCGGATACGGGTTAAATAATCTGCGATTGGATCTGTTAATGCCATCGTATTATTAGATATTTAAGTATAGCTAAATAAAAGGATAAAGTAATCTACCAACTTGCTTTAGTAACACCAGGAATCTTTCCAGACAGTGCCATTTTTCTGAAAGCTACACGAGAAATACCGAACATTCTCATATATCCTTTCGGGCGTCCTGTAAGCAAACAACGATTATGCAAACGAACTTTAGAAGAATTACGCGGTAACTTATCCAACTCCTCCCATCTTCCTTCTTCTTTAAGTTGCTTTCGTAAATCTGCGTATTTAGCAACTAATCGTTCTCTTTTCTTTTCGCGAGCTATAATAGATTTCTTAGCCATTGTTTATGATAATTTAAATTAGTTCTGATTTTTAAACGGCATCCCTAAATGCTTCAACAATGCCAATGCCTCAGCGTCTGTTTGTGCAGTAGTAACGAAGGTAATATCCATTCCGGTAATACGATTAACTTTATCTAAGTCTATCTCTGGGAAAATGATATGTTCAGTGATTCCCATTGTGTAATTACCTCTACCATCAAAGCTTTTATCGTTTACACCTCTAAAGTCCCGTACACGAGGCAAAGCAACAGTGATTAAGCGATCTAAGAATTCCCACATTTGGTCATGTCTTAATGTTACTCTTGCACCGACATACATTCCTTCTCTCAACTTAAAGTTAGAGATAGATTTTGATGCTTTAGTAGCAACTGCCTGCTGGCCTGCAATTAAAGTCATCTCACTTATAGCTGAGTCGATTAGCTTTTTATCCGCGGTAGCACCTCCTACTCCTTGGTTAAGACAAACCTTTACCAATTTAGGAACCTGCATAGGAGTCTTGTAATTAAATTGCTCTTGCAACTTAGGAACTACATCGTCCTTATATTTTATTTTAAATCTTGGTTGATAACTCATTACTTGATTATTTCGCCGGATTTTTTAGAATATCTTACTATTTTTCCATCGACCGTCTTTCTGCCTACTCTTGTAGCTTCACCAGTTTTAGGATCAACTAACATTACATTAGAGATGTGAATTGGAGCAGCTTTCTCAATAATTCCACCTGGGCTATCTTGAGTAGGTTTCTGGTGTTTTTTCACAGAATTTACCTGGTCAACAATAACACGATTTTTCTTCGGCAATACTTCAAGTACTTCTCCTTTCGTACCTTTATCAGCACCTGCAATTACGATTACCGTATCTCCTTTCTTGATATTCAATTTAGGAGCAAATCGCTTTTGTGTATTTTTATTTTTATTGATCATAATACTTTGGATTGACAGGGAAGTCCCTATTTATAGCACTTCTGGCGCCAATGAAACAATTTTCATATAATCTTTTTCCCGTAATTCTCTGGCAACAGGGCCAAATATACGTGTACCTCGTGGCTCATCAGCTGCGGTTAATAACACGACTGCATTATCATCGAAACGAATATAAGAGCCATCCTTTCTTCGGATTTCTTTTTTAGTTCGAACGATTACAGCTTTAGAAACTGTTCCTTTTTTAACACCTCCAGGAGAAGCTTCTTTAACCGTAACAACGATTTGATCACCGATTGAAGCATATCGTCTTTTAGAACCTCCAAGTACTCGGATACAGAGCACTTCCTTTGCTCCACTGTTATCGGCAACTTTTAGTCTAGATTCTTGCTGTATCATTTTCTAATAATCTTTTAAAATAGTGAAACCCCCAAAAGGTGAATTACTTAGCTCTTTCAACAATTTCTACCAAACGCCATCTTTTACGTTTGCTTAACGGACGGCTTTCCATGATACGTACTGTATCTCCCACATTGCAATCATTATTTTCGTCATGCGCCATTAATTTCTTGGATTTCTTAACGAATTTACCATAGATTGGGTGACGCAGTTTTCGTTCGATTGTAACGGTGATGGACTTATCCATTGAAACACTGGATACTACTCCGACTCGTTGTTTTTTTAATGTTGTTTTATTTTCACTCATAATTATATGACCTCTATGGAGGAGTTTATTATTGGAATACAAGTGTTATTATTTGTTTAGCCTTCTTCGGGCTCTAATTTTAGATCGGCCAGCAAGTTGTTCTTCAGTCATATTGCTAACTTGTCTACGACGCATTTCGCTTTTGAGGCGTGCGATATCACGTCGCACTTCTCTCAATTGCATAGGATTATCTAGTCCTTTGATCGTATGATCGAATTTAAGTTTTTGAAACTGATCTTGGGTCTCCTTCAACTCATTGTTTAAATCAGCATCAGAAAGCTCTTGTAGTTCTAAGTATTTTTTAGTTGCCATTATCTATAATGAATTAAAAGGTTAACCTACGTAATCAGGCCTAACAACAAATTTAGTTGCTACCGGTAATTTTTGGGCAGCTAATCGCAAAGCTTCTTTAGCTGTTTCCATTGGAACACCATCCATTTCAAACATGATTCTTCCTGGCTTTACAACCGCTACATAGTGATCCAATGCTCCTTTACCCTTACCCATACGTACTTCCAAAGGTTTAGCAGTAATAGGTTTGTCCGGAAAAATTCTAATCCAAACGTTTCCTTCACGTTTCATATATCTTGTCATCGCGATACGAGCAGCCTCGATCTGTCTGTTTGTGATATATGCAGAATCCAGTGATTTCAGTGCAAAGCTACCGAAAGAGATCTTGCTGCCTCGATGAGCTATACCTTTAACTCTTCCTTTCTGCTGCTTGCGATATTTAGTACGTTTAGGCTGTAACATTTTAACCTTGTTTTTAACGAATTAGCGTAAAAATTACCGTAAAAAAGGTGCTTTCTGAAAAAGCAGGGCAAAGGTACGGCTTTTTGTTCTATTTTTCTAGTTGCGACGCTGATTTCTTCGATCTCCTCCGCGGCGATTATCTCTTCTGCCTCCTTTATCTTTACTATCCAATCCAACGTTAGGAGATAAGTCTCTTTTACCTAGAACTTCCCCTTTACAAATCCATACTTTAATCCCAATCTTACCATAAACGGTTAAAGCTTCGGATAATGCATAGTCGATATCTGCTCTAAAGGTATGCAATGGAGTTCGTCCATCTTTATATTCTTCAGATCGAGCCATCTCAGCTCCGTTCAGTCGACCAGAGATACGAATTTTGATTCCTTCTGCTCCTACTCGCATAGTAGATTGAATTGCCATTTTGATAGCACGTCTATAATTAATCCGAGCTTCAATTTGTTTGGCAATCATTTCCCCAACAATAGCTGCGTCAAGCTCTGGCTTGCGGATTTCGATGATGTTAATCTGAACATCCATGCTAGAGATTTTTTTCAACTCTTCTCTTAGCTTATCTACTTCCTTACCGCCTTTACCGATGACAATACCAGGTCTTGAGGTATGAATGGTAACAGTAATACGCTTTAGAGTACGTTCGATGATGATTCGAGCAATTCCGCCTTTTGGTATCCGCGCTCTAAGGTAGGTACGGATTTTTTCATCTTCGACTACTTTAAGACCAAAGTCTTTACCACCAAACCAGTTGGATTCCCAACCTCTGATGATTCCTAGACGATTACCTATTGGATTTGTTTTCTGACCCATGAATGATGGTATTATTAATTAGTATTAATCGTTATTATCTTCAGCAGCAACTTCCTCTACCTCTTCCACTTGGTTTTCACTCTCTAGTGGTATGCGGTTAGCTACTTTTAAAGTTACGTGATTTGTGTGCTTACGAATTCGGTGTGCACGTCCATGAGGTGCAGGGCGAAAACGTTTAAGCATAGTGCCTTGGTCAGCAAACGCTTCACTTACAAAAAGGTCATAGTCATCTGCATTTTCTGTCATACCATTTTTGTATTCCCAGTTAGCGATTGCAGAAAGCAATACTTTCTCTAACCAAACAGCCGCTTCTTTATTAGTGTAGCGTAGGATATTTAATGCATCCTCCACATTTTTTCCGCGGATGTTATCGACAACCAGTCTCATCTTTCGGACTGACATCGGACAATTTTTGAGCTTAGCAACAGCTTCCATATTACGTAGTTTGAATATTCCCAATAGTACTTAGGAATGTTTCCAAAAATTTTTATTTCTTTCTATTACCTGAGTGGCCTTTAAAGTTTCGTGTAGGAGAAAACTCTCCTAGTTTGTGCCCAACCATGTTTTCAGTAACGAACACAGGTACGAATGTTTTGCCATTGTGAACCGCAATTGTTTCCCCAACCATATCAGGAATAATCATTGAAGCTCTTGACCAAGTTTTGATCACGCTCTTCTTATTTGATTCTTTCGCTTTCTCTAATTTCTTGAGCAACTTATGGAAAACGTATGGTCCTTTTTTAATTGATCTAGCCATGATATATTTCTAGAGTTTATCTAATTATTTTTTAGACTTAGTCTTACGCTTAGATATAATAAGTTTAGAAGACTGCTTCTTAGTGTTACGAGTTTTTTGACCTTTAGCCATGACTCCAGTTCTTGACTGTGGATGACCTCCAGAAGCTCTACCTTCACCACCACCCATTGGGTGATCTACTGGGTTCATTGCTACACCTCTTACTCTTGGACGTCTTCCTAACCATCTTTTTCTACCTGCTTTACCTAGTACTTGTAATCCGTGATCAGGATTAGAGGTAGTTCCGATAGTTGCTTTACACGTTGATAAGATTCTACGCACCTCTCCAGAAGGAAGCTTAACAATTGCGTATTTACCTTCACGTCCCATCAATTGGCCATAAGTACCGGCACTTCTAGCTAAAGCTGCACCTTTACCTGGATCCATTTCGATTGCGTGTATAACAGCACCTAAAGGAATATCACTCAAAAACATAGCATTTCCAGTATCAGGTGTTGCTGTTTTTCCAGATAATACTTTATCACCTACCTTAAGTCCGTCAGGAGCGATAATATATCGTTTCTCTCCATCAGCGTATACGATTAAAGCGATAAAAGCAGTACGATTTGGATCATATTCGATGGTCTTAACTGTACCAGGAATACCATCTTTATTACGTTTGAAGTCGATAACCCGGTAGCGTTTCTTGTGTCCTCCACCTCTATTACGCATAGTCATTTTACCATCATGGTTACGACCACCTGAACGTTTGATAGATGTCACCAAACTTTTCTCGGGTTTGTCAGTTGTTACCGCCGCGAAAGTATTTCCTACTCTAAATCGCGTACCCGGAGTCATCGGATTGAATTTTTTAACTGGCATCTTAATAAATTTCTTTATTAGCTATTTGTGCTATTTCCACAATTAAATGTCACCGAAGAAATCGATGTCGTATCCATCAGCAAGCGTAACCATTGCTTTCTTATATGAGGATACATGTCCGCGAATATAACCAGCACGAGTATTTCTGCTCTTGGCTTTCGCAGGCATGACAGCAGTATTGACCGCAGCGACTTTTACATCGTACATTTTCTCAACTGCCTTTTTGATTTCTATCTTATTAGATTTACGATCAACTACGAAGCTGTACTGATTTAAAGTCTCAGACAAAGTCTCCGCTTTTTCGGTGATGATCGGTTTAATTAAAATCATTTTTGCCATTTTGAATATCTTTTTTGAAGCTTTAAGCCCCTTCTTAAGCAAAAGTTTCTTTTATTTTTTCAATAGATCCCGCTGAAAGGATCAATGTACTGGCCTTAAGTACCTGGTATGTGTTCAAGTCTTGAGCAGAAGTAACATTAGTCTTCTGTAGATTGCGACTAGACAAGTATACTACCGGATTATGATCCGCAGTCACCAAAAGGGTACTTTTTTCACCTAATGAAAGGTTATTAAGCATGTTTCGGTATTCGCTTGTCTTTGGAGCCTCCATATTCAAGTCTTCGATCACAACGATTTGGCCACTAGCAGCTTTACTACTTAAAGCGGATTTACGTGCAAGTCGCTTAACTTTTTTATTAAGCTTAAGACTGTAATCGCGATCAGGTCTAGGTCCAAAAACACGTCCACCACCTCTAAATAATGGACTTTTTAAACTACCTGCACGAGCAGTACCAGTACCTTTCTGACGCTTAATCTTTTTAGTAGAAGCTGTCACCTGCCCTTTTTCTTTAGCAGCATGAGTACCTTGTCTTTGGCTGGCGTTATATTGCTTAACCGCTAGATATACAGCGTGTTCATTAGGCTCGATACCAAAGATATCTTCCGGTAAATCTATTTGTTTACCCGTGGCTTTACCCTCGCTATTTAAAATATCTAATTTCATATCTTTTACTTTTCTAAGATGATGAATCCACCTTTATGACCAGGGATTGCACCCTTAATAAGGATAAGATTTTTGTCAGGAATAACTCTTAATACCCGGAGATTTTTCGTTTTTACACGAGTTCCACCAGTACGGCCAGCCATACGCATACCTTTGAAAACCTTCGCAGGATAGGAAGCTGCACCAATAGATCCAGGAGCACGCTGACGGTTATGTTGTCCGTGAGTAGCATCATTAACCCCTCTAAAACCGTGGCGTTTAACTACTCCTTGGAATCCTTTACCTTTAGAAGTTCCAATTACACTGATGACATCTCCTTCCTCGAACATATCTGCAGAGAAAATATCACCAAGTTTGAAATCTTCATTTAAACCAAGTTCTTCTGCGAAATCGCGGAACTCAGTTACGTACTTCTTAGGTGTTGTACCTGCTTTCTTGAAGTGGCCTTGTAAAGCTTTAGATGTATTCTTCGCTTTGGCTTCACCATAAGCGAGTTGTACAGAAGAATAACCATCAGTGTCTTCTGTCTTAATCTGTGTTACTACACAAGGACCTGCTTCAACAACTGTACAGGCTATGTTATTACCAGCTTCATCAAAAATGCTGGTCATACCAATTTTTTTTCCGATTAAACCGTTCACAATTATTAAATTTTAATTATGAATATCTTATTGATTCTAAAAATCTACGCACAGTAATCTACTGAAAACCAGCCGATTACATAATGCACGTTCAAAGAATTTTAGTGAATTTTGGTGAGCTTAAAGCATTCCAAAATTCGATACCCAAAGGTTTAAAGAATCTTTACGTCAATTTTACTTGAATATCTACCCCGCTTGGCAATTCTAATTTTGACAAAGCGTCCACAGTCTTTTGTGTAGGCGTATAGATTTCAATAAGTCGCTTATGGGTCCGAAGCTGAAACTGCTCGCGAGATTTCTTATTTACGTGTGGAGAACGTAAAACAGTGAAGATTTTTTTCTCACTGGGCAGCGGAATCGGACCTGTAACAACAGCGCCGCTGTTGCGTACCGTTTTCACGATCTTTTCCGTTGACTTGTCAACAAGATTGTGATCGTAAGAACGTAGTTTGATTCTGATTTTTTGATTCATTACCCTAATAAATCGTTTAAGTGTTATAAAAGAGTTAGGGCGCGATGCGTATGATCAACGCCCTACTCCAATTTTTATGCTTTTACTGTACCTTTGGCCTTCTCAATTACATCCTCTGCAATACTTTTAGGTGCTGCAGCATAATGAGAGAATTCCATAGTCGAAGATGCTCGGCCAGAAGTATTAGTACGTAAGGCCGTTACATATCCGAACATTTCAGATAATGGCACGTCAGCTTGAATTGCAACTGCACCGCCTGAACGTGTGTCTTGACCTTTTGGTAATCCTCGACGACGGTTAAGGTCACCGATTACACCACCAACATACTCTTCCGGAGTCACTACTTCAAGTTTCATAATTGGCTCTAATAAAACTGGTTTAGCTTTAGCAGCTGCCGCTTTGAAACCTTCTTTTGCACAAAGTTCGAATGCGATCGGTTTAGAATCCACTGCGTGCATTCCTCCATCGTAAACACGAACTTTCATACTATCGATATTGTATCCAGCAAGGATACCATTATCCATCATTGCAAGGAAACCATCTTTGATTGGCTTTTGGTAGTTTTTATCAATCGCACCACCAACAATAGCCCAAACAAATTGAAGTCTTTCTTTTCCGTTTTTGAAATCTTCGCTTTCTAAGAATTCTTCATCAGCAGGGCCGAGTTCGAATTGCATATCAGCAAAGAGACCAGAACCACCTGATTGCTTTTTCAAACGCTCACGGTGATCAACAGAAAGCGTCAGTGCTTCTTTATAGTTAACCTGTGGTTGACCTTGATTACATTCAACTTTAAACTCACGTCTTAGTCGATCAATAATAATTTCCAGGTGCAACTCTCCCATACCGCTAATTACGGTTTGGTTTGTATCTTCGTCATATCTAACTCGGAATGTAGGATCTTCTTCAGCAAGTTTTGCTAAAGCCATACCTAATTTATCCAGGTCTTTCTGTGTTTTAGGCTCTACTGCGATTCCGATTACAGGATCAGGGAAAGTCATGCTTTCTAATACAATCGGCTTATCAACAGCACATAATGTATCACCTGTACGGATATCCTTAAAACCAACACCTGCAGCAATATCACCTGCCTCTACACGAGTAATTGGATTTTGTTTGTTTGCGTGCATCTGATAGATTCTAGAGATACGCTCTTTGTTCCCTGAACGAGTGTTCATAACATAAGAACCTGCATCTAGTCCACCCGAGTATACACGGAAGAAACATAAACGTCCGACATAAGGGTCAGTAGCAATTTTGAATGCTAAAGCTGCAAACGGCTCATCTGTACTTGGCTTTCTAGTTTCTACCTCGTCCGTCTTAGGATTAGTTCCTTCAATCGCATCAACATCAACAGGAGAAGGAAGGAAAGCACAAACAGCATCTAATAATGCTTGTACACCTTTATTTTTGAATGCAGAACCACACATCATTGGTACGATAGACATATCTAATACCGCTGCACGGATAGCTGCTCGCATTTCTTCAATCGTAATTGAATCAGGGTCTTCAAAGAATTTCTCCAATAAAGCCTCGTCATATTCAGCGACCGCTTCAACCAATTTTTCTCGGTATTCTGCAACTAAGTCTACTAAATCTTCTGGAACCGGTACTTCCTCATAAGTCATACCTTGAGTAGCATCATCCCAGATCATTGCTTTACCCGTTAATAGGTCAACAACTCCTTCGAATGTTTCTTCAGCACCGATTGGAATTTGAAGAGGAATCGCGTTAGCGCCTAATTTCTCTTGTACGTCTTTAACAACATTCAAGAAATCAGCACCTGAACGGTCCATCTTGTTTACGAATCCAATACGTGGAACTTTGTAACGATCTGCCTGACGCCAAACAGTCTCAGACTGAGGCTCAACACCAGATACAGCACAAAATAGTGCTACAGTACCATCTAATACACGTAAGGAACGCTCCACTTCAACCGTAAAGTCAACGTGACCAGGAGTGTCAATAATATTAACCGAAAACTCTTGATCTAACCACTTCCAACTAGTTTTAGTAGCAGCAGAGGTAATAGTAATACCACGCTCTTGCTCCTGCTCCATCCAGTCCATAGTAGCGGCACCATCGTGAACTTCACCGATTTTGTGGCTCAATCCAGTATAGTATAGTATACGCTCAGTCGTTGTCGTTTTACCGGCGTCAATATGGGCAGCAATACCTATATTTCTTGTGAACTTGAGATCTTTTGCCATGATAAATTCCTTCTTAAAAAGCTATTATAATTTGTTGTTAAATGATTACACTCTAAAGTGTGCGAAAGCTCGGTTAGATTCCGCCATTTTGTGCGTATCTTCTTTTCTCTTAACCGCTGCACCCTCTCCTTTAGAAGCTGCGATTAACTCAGCAGCCATTTTTTCTGCGATACCTTTACCACTACGTGCTCTAGCAAATCGAATCAACCATTTCATCCCAATCGAAATTTTACGCTTAGCACGAATTTCTGTTGGAATCTGAAAAGTAGCTCCACCAACACGCTTACTTCTTACTTCTACCTGAGGCATAGCATTATTCAATGCTTTTTTCCAGATTGCGTGCTCATCTTCATTCGTACGCTCTTTAACTATATCCATAGCATCATAGAACGCTTTGAATGCAGTTGATTTCTTGCCCTCTAACATCAGCATGTTTACAAACTGAGTAATCATTGGATCCTTGTATCGTGGATCCGGAGCAATTATTCTTAATTTTGGTTTTCTTTTACGCATTTCTTAGAAAATTTATACGCCTTAATATATTACATGACTAACGTCAAATAATGAATCTTTTTATTTAGGTCGCTTCGTTCCGTATTTTGAACGACTTTGAAGTCGATCAGTTACACCTGCTGTATCTAAAGCTCCTCGAACAATCGTGTAACGCACACCAGGCAAATCTTTTACACGTCCTCCTCGAATCAATACAATTGAGTGCTCTTGCAAATTATGTCCTTCACCAGGAATATACGCAATCACCTCAACTCCGTTTGTCAATCGAACTTTCGCTACTTTACGAAGTGCCGAGTTAGGCTTCTTAGGCGTCGTTGTGTAAACACGCGTACAAACTCCACGTTTCTGAGGGCAAGCATCCAAAGCACGAGATTTGCTCGCTTCGACAATCTTTTTCCTGCCTTTTCTTACAAGCTGATTGATTGTAGGCATATGTTAAAACTTTACTTAAATTTAAATTCTTCGATAATCTAGCTTAAGACCTTGATTTTATTGACTTTATAGAGTCAAAAAAGAACCTCGCCTCTTAAGCGGTTGCAAAGATACGACTATTTTCCTCTTATACAAAGCCCTCGGCGAAATATTTATCCATTTTTTCGAAGATTTTTCAAGCTTCAGCAAACATAATTTCATATAAAGTTTAAAAACTTGTTTTTTTACATCAAAAACACATGAAAATCACTATTAGAGCTGCAAATATCGATGACATGCCGCAGGTGCACGAGTTAGTAAAAGAACTTGCCATTTATGAAAAGGCAGGGCATGAAGTCACTACAACAGCTGCAGATTACGTAAACGACTTCACAGAAGGCCTTTTTGAGGTTTTGCTGGCCACCACAGAAGGAGAAATTGTTGGAATAATGCTTTACTATACTACCTATTCTACTTGGAAAGGAAAAATGATCTATTTGGAGGACTTTGTGGTCAAAAAATCATACCGAGAACTTGGAGTAGGACAACAATTATACGATCACTTTATAGATATTGTCAAAGGAAAAGGAGCAAAACTGGCTAAATGGCAAGTATTGGACTGGAATAAACCTGCAATCAACTTTTATAAGAAAAACAATGCGCATATTGAGCAAAACTGGTGGAATGTCAAAGTATTTATTCAACAATAAATTGATTTTCAATCATTTAAGCCCCAAAAGAACCTTTTTATACATTTTTCGTTTCATATTAAGCAAACTATAATATTTCTTGAATAGTTTGCTTAAATTTGTATAAGGATACAGAAGTTATTAATTTTGATAAAATAATTTAGAATATAATACTAGTAATAGTATCAAAAATATAGTGTTTCATAGTGTGAGGGGTAACCGCTGCGGTGGTTGCTCCTTTTTTATTTACTTGACTATAAGACACAGACCTAATAACCAGTATTATACTTCACGTCCTAATAACTGGTTAGCTATCACTACCAAAGGTGTTTTCTTGGATTCAGGTGTATCAATTGCGGCGAGCGCCTGAAAAGCTTCTTCCTGAAAACGATTTTTCACTTTTTCAGCTTCTTTCCGAATATCAAGGTTTTCAAAAATTGATTTTACAGCAGCTACCTTAGCTATTTCATTAGTCGTCGGAGTATTCATTAATATGGTCAATTGAGCCTTTATTGAAGGATCCGCTAGTTCGAGTGCTTTCAATACGAGGTATGTCTTTTTGTTTTGTATGATATCCCCTCCTACCTTTTTACCAAACTTCTCTGGATCTCCAAACGTATCTAGTATATCATCTTGTAATTGAAAAGCAACACCAGTCTTCCAGGCAAACTGATAAATCAAATCCGCATCCTTTTTGCAAGCCCCCCCTATGATTGCTCCAATTTTCATCCCTCCAGCTAACAAAGCTGCAGTTTTATAGCTAATCATTTTAATATATTCATCAATGGTCACATCCTGCCTTCTTTCAAAATTGACATCCAATTGCTGTCCTTCGCATACCTTTATAGCTGTATCATTAAATAATTCTAAAATCTCCGCCAGCTTTTTTGCATCATTAATCTGCGAAAGATACTTATAGGCATAAATCAACATTACATCTCCAGAAAGTATCCCTGTATTCGTATCATATTTAGTATGGACCGTAGATTTACCTCTCCTCAATGGAGCTTCATCCATGATATCATCATGCACCAGGCTAAAATTGTGAAAGATCTCAATTGCATATGCAGCAGGCAGGGCTTCTGCCAACTTATCTCCAAATAGCTCATAAGCCATTAATAACATTACCGGCCTCATTCGCTTACCACCAAGCTCCATAATATAATTAACCGGTTCGTAGAGCTCTAAGGGTTGGCTCTTGAACCTTTGATCTTTTAAATAATTCAAAAAGAGCTTAGTCAGCACCTCAACATTATTCATTTAATTTAAGTATGTTGTTAATCAATATGAGCGACAAGATAGACTTAAGTAGATAAAGATTATATCGTGTATCGCTATTAATTCCTTGATAGTTTAAATAATCCGCTCATAACAAGGACCTATATCAAGGTGAAAAATTGTAACAAAAAAGCCTTAAAATAGTTAATCTAGGGAAATACATAGTATTTTCACATATTGAATCATGTCACATTTTTTAAAATAAACAACAATTCAGAGCAGGGAGAAGACTTAAATAGAACTTGATTTACACTCTCTCATTAAAACGGAGAAATAAAGACAATCAACCTGATATTTTAATTTACCAAAGCATTTTTAACGAAACCAATATAGTGCAACCTTTAGCTAAACATACTCGTTAAAAAGAAAATTAGGAACCAATAATGATGCAAAAAAATAGACCTGTGAATATATTATTAATCGAGGATAATCCTGGAGATGTCCGACTCACACAAGAGGCCTTCAAAGAAGGAAATATGTCCATCAACTTAGATGTAACTATGGATGGTGTAGAAGCTATCAAATACTTAAAAAAAGAGAGCCCTTTTGAGCAAGTTACAACTCCAGACTTAATCTTACTCGATCTAAATTTGCCTAAGCGTGATGGACGTGAAGTGCTACAGGAAATTAAAACTGACGATCTGTTAAAGAGAATACCTGTAGTCGTTCTAACAACTTCAAATGCGGAACAAGACATTTTGAAGAGTTATAATCTTCATGTAAATTGCTACATAAACAAACCTGTAGACTTCGATAAATTCTTTGATATAATTCAAAAAATTGAAGACTTCTGGTTGAGCACAGCTATTTTACCTACAATGGTAAAATAATAGTTATTGCAGATTTTCTTCCTATTATTCCGATATCTGCATCCCCAAAAAGCTATTTTCCGAGTATTCAGACATGCATATTCGGACAAACACCGGTGAATGAGCGCGCTTAAATTATGAATACCAATTCAAAAACAAACATCCTTGTCATAGAGGACAATCCAGGAGACTTTAACCTAGTAAAGATTCTATTAAAAGATGCCTCTATCAAACATGAACTCTTTCATGCCGACACCTACTTTGATGGTAATGAGGTTATCAAAAACAATGAGATTGACCTTGTTTTATTAGACTTATCTCTTCCTGATAGCTCTGGATTTAAGACGCTTTCCAATTTTAGAGAAAAATTTCCATTAGTTCCTGTAATTGTACTTACAGGTGTTAATAATGAGATTGTTGGCAACCAAGCGATTAAAGCAGGTGCTTCAGACTACCTTGTAAAAGGCCAATTCGACGGTAAAATTCTCGGACGATCTATCCGTTACTCACTTCATAGATTTAAAACACAGCTACAACTGGAAGCTACTGCTCAGCATCTTGCACTAAGTGAGAAAAGATACGTAGAAGCACAGGAAATGGCTCATTTCGGAAACTGGGAAATGGACATTGTTTCAAATGCAATGAAATGGACCGACGAAGTCTATCGAATCTTTGGTTATCGTCCAGGTAGCATTAATCCTACTTTCTCAGACTACCTCAATTACGTTCACACCGAAGATCGAAAAATGGCGGAAGCCTTCTTCGAAGACTCTACCAAAGATGGTAAGCTGAATACTCTAGAACATAGAATTTTAATCGATGGTAGGACAATAAAGCATGTAGCTATTCAAGCAAAGGTGCATTTCGAACCCATTACTAACAAGATCATTCTAGTTGGTGTAATTCAGGATATCACACAACGTAAGCTTTCAGAACAGCTTATCCTAGAGAAAAATATCAACAAGGGGACTTCCAAGCTAAAAGAGGAAGCCCTTGCCGATATGAGTTTTCATATCAGAACACCTTTATCTTCTATTGTAAACCTCTTATACATTCTCGAAAACAGTACAATCAATAATCAACAAAGAGAATATATTGAAGGGCTAAAAACATCTGTTGATGATTTATCAATCATGACTAATAACCTACTCAACTTTAGTTTATTAGTTTCTGAAAAATTAAATATCAACGAAGAAGAAATCAATCTTAAAGAGTTTTTAACTAGTGTAGCAAAGGTTACTCAAATAAAAACAGATAATATTGGATCTTCTTTTAGCCTAGAAGGACTTGATAACCTTCCTGAAAAAGTACGGTCTGATTCTAATAAAATTACTCAAATCTTATATAACCTTATAGATAATATTCTACGAGCAACTCCACTTAATAGCCTAAGTATGAATTGCGAGTTGATCCCCGGAAATGACGAAGACGCAAAGTTAAAGTTCAGTATAAATGCGTTGGGGCAAAGCTTATCCGAAGAAGAACAGAAGAGCCTGCTAGAAGCTGATAAACTACTTGAAGTCTACAATGGTGAGTCCACTTCTGAATCAAGTCCTCTTTTAGGAATGGGAATTGCTTCCAAACTCATCAAAATGCTTGGAGGGACATATCATATCTCTTCGACTTCTGACCATACTATTCATGAAGTAAACCTTCCGGTCAAAACACTTAAGCAATTAAGATTTAACGAGCAGCAAAAACCAGAAGTTCCTCTCAAAATCTTATTGGTGGAAGATCATTTCTTAAACCAAATTGCGACCAAAAAAGTATTAACGACTTGGTCTAATCTCGTCAGTGTTGATATCGCAGAAAACGGTCTAATCGGTGTTGAAAAATTCCGGGAACATGGCTATGATCTAGTACTCATGGACATACAGATGCCTGTGATGGGCGGAATTGAAGCAACTCAAAAGATCAGGGAACAAAGCAACACCCCAATCATAGCATTAACCGCTAATAGCTCGAAACAAGAATCAGAACGTTGCTTCGAGGCAGGTATGAATGATTACATCGCAAAACCTTTCAAACCACAAGATCTTTATATGAAGATAATGTCTCAACTCGTTCCAATTAACTCTTAATTGGAGTACGCATTTACATTAAAATTAATTATAATTTATACGAATTTATTGTCACATAATAACAGGCAATAAACACATTTTGTTTTATGTCAATGTATAGAATATTCTATATCTATACTTTACAATTCACAAGTATTCAGATGTGAAAAAACACATCTAAACAATGAGTTTACGTATAAAATAATTTATCTTTGGGCTTCCCCTGTAAATCTGGATTTAACAAACAAATTCTCATTGTTTCACAAGAGAGAGTAGACTAATTTGCAGATTACCATTCGGTGTCTCAGCCCCAGCATTAAGAATTGTACTCCGTTAGTCTAATACCCTCTCAAAGCGATATTAGATCCTATGCGATTATTACAGAAACTAGAACAGAAAAATACTGTCCTACAAAAGTATATTGATTACAGGGGCAGTTTACACCATCTAGAACTTAAAGGTAAAGTCTCTAATCGAATGATTTTCGAAGGGAAAGAATACATAGTATGGTGCTTGAATGATTATCTGGGATTAATGCACCACAGCGAAAGTATCACCGCAGCCGCTCAGGCTACCTCGGAATTTGGTCCCTCCTATCCTCATTCTGTCCGGCTTACAATAGGACATACAGAAGCTCATAATTATTTAGAAACCCAATTGAGTAATTTCATGGGTACCGAAGACAGTATGCTTGTAAACTTAGGTTACCAAGGCTTCATGTCCATAATTGATGCACTTACAGATCGACATGACACTATAGTTTATGATCAGAAATGTCATGCCTGTCTGATGGACGGGGTCCGGCTTCATAATGGTCGAAAATTCGCCTTTAAGCACAATGACATCAACCATTTAGAAACGCAACTGCAAAGGGCTCAAAAAAATCACCGCCCAGAGTCCGGTATGATAATCGTCATAGTTGATGGCCTTTATAGCATGCACGGCGAATTAGCAAAACTGGATGAAATCGTTCGGCTAAAAAAGCAATATAATTTTTCGCTTTTTGTAGATGACAGCCATGCTTTTGGTGTATTCGGGCAGAACGGAAAAGGCTCACCCGAGCATTTCGATGTAGAAGAAGAAATCGACGTTTATGTTTCCACCTTTACCAAATCGTTTGGGAATCTCGGGGGTTTTGTAACTGCTAAAAAACCAATAATTGATTACCTAAGGTTTGCAACGCGCTCTCAAATTTTCAGTCGTTCTATGCCTTTACCGATGGTGTTAAGTGTAAGCAAGAATCTGGAAATATTCTTAAGAGAGCCTCAGCGCAGGCAAAAGCTTTGGGAGAACACTATTCGATTCCAAGAAGGACTTCGCAGCCTTGACATAAACATTGGACTTACACAAAGCCCAATAGTCCCTATCCAAATAAATGGTTCTCATCAAGATGGCCTGAAGGTGTTTTTTGATTTACGTGCAATGGGGATATTCAGTTACATTGTAGCGTATCCCGTTGTTGAAAAGAACACCTGTCTGATCCGAATGGTCTGTACACATAACCACACTCAGCAAGACATAGATGAGACGCTGTCCGTTTTTAAGACCTTAAAAGAACGATACCCCAGGTCCTTATCTGCATCTCAAATAGACCAAAGTGTACATAAAGGTTTTTAACTGTGTTATGTCCCTTGTCGTTTTTTATTATTCGCGGAGCTAACGTCTATGGTTTAACTTAAGCAACATCATTCAAGGTCTTGACATTGAAACGTTGATGCTAATAGTAGAAGTTATTACGCCCTACCAACCTTCAAACTAATTGCTCAAACTTTATGCATTAATCTATCAGACGGCTATAAGACAAGTCAAAATTAAAAACATACATCTTACCTATTTTCTAAAGAAGTATCATAGACTTTCATTATTTTGGAGGAAACATTCAATCCATATGAAAATCCAATCATACCTAGCCTTTTTATTTTCCTTAATCATCTTCTTTAGTAGTTGCGAACAAAATGAAATTGCGGACTCAATATTAACTAACGGAAATTTCTATACCGTTGATTCGTCGCAGCCTAATGCAGAAGCGATAGCGATCAAGGGACAACGTATCCTGTCCGTAGGCACCAGCGAAGCCATAAAAAAATACAAGGGTCCAAATACCAAAGTCATAGATCTAGAAGGTCAATTTGCCATGCCTGGTTTTATTGAAGGTCACGGTCATTTTTCTGGTTTAGGTAAAAGCTTAATTAACCTGAATTTTCTAAATGCAAAAGACTGGGATGAGATCGTTCGCATGGTTGAAGAAAAAGCAAAAACATTAGAGCCTGGCGAATGGATTGAAGGGCGGGGATGGCATCAGGAAAAATGGCAAACCCCTTTAGACCGGCAAGTAAACGGTTACCCATTCCATGATGCATTGAGTGCAGTCACACCTGATAATCCAGTCATTTTACGGCATGCCAGCGGCCATAGTTTATTTGCTAACAAAAAAGCTATGGAACTTTCAGGCGTAAGCAAAGAAACTCCAAATCCTTCTGGTGGAGAGATCGTGCGAAGCAATAGTGGTGAAGCAATTGGTGTCTTTGAAGAGAGAGCAATGGGGATCGTTCGAAGTGCATACCAAGAATATCTTAATACAATCAATGATGAACAGAGGTATGATATCTGGTTGAGGGGGATAGAGCTTGCCGAGCAAAACTGTTTGGAAAACGGCGTTACCTCTTTTCAGGATGCCGGTACATCTTATCTGGAACTGGATCGTTATACAGAACTAGCAAAAACAGGAGAGCTAGATGTTCGTTTGTGGGTCATGCTTAGGCATTCTTATGACGAGATGAAAGATAATCTGGGAATGCTTCCTATCGTCAATGAGGGCGACCATTTCTTTACTTGTAAAGCCATAAAATCAGAAGTGGATGGAGCATTAGGAGCATTTGGTGCCTGGCTGCTACGTGCCTATAATGATAAGCCTAATTTCACCGGACAAAACACGACAACTATCGAAGAAGTTCGGAACATAGCTACCCTAGCTAAAGCAAATGATTTACAGCTTTGTGTACATGCTATTGGTGATCGGGCAAATCAAGAGGTTTTGAATATTTACGAAAGCATTTTTAAAGACCATGAAGACCAAGACCATCGTTGGAGAATTGAACATGCTCAGCATATTGATCCGGCAGATATTCCACGATTTCGAGAGTTAGGCGTTATCGCATCTATGCAAGGGATACATTGTACTTCGGATGCGCCGTTTGTTGAAAAGCGGTTGGGTTATGAAAGATCTCAGGTTGGCGCTTATCCCTGGCGATCTCTTCTTGACAATGATGTAATTATTGCAAATGGTACAGATGCACCTGTGGAAGACATCAGCCCGATTGAATGCTACTATGCATCCGTTACTCGAAAAAGAAGCGACACAGGCTTTGAATTTTTCCCTGAGCAAAGAATGACCAGGGCTGAGGCAATCTATTCATATACCTTAGGTAATGCTTTTGCAGCTTTTGAAGAATCCGACAAAGGTTCTTTAAGCGTAGGTAAGCTTGCAGATATAGTTGTGCTCAGTAAAGATTTGACGAAGTGTACTGACGAAGAAATTCTGGAAACAGAGATACTGTATACGATAATCGGAGGAGAAGTAAAATATAAAAAGTAAACTTAGTTTTCCAGGCTCAATATTTTCCTAATTCAATATTCAGCCTGGAAGTTTTATTCGCAAACTAATTTGAATTGCTCCCGAATCAGAATCTTATTTCTATTAAAGTAGATTAGGTTTGATTTTTTAAGCTCATTAAATACTTCTGTAACTGTTTGCCGGCTAGTACCAGTATAATTTGCTATTTCCTGTTGAGTCAGGCTTCTTTTGAGGAGATGGTCGAATCCTACTCTTTGCCCCCGCTTAATTGCGGACTCTCTAATAAAATCAATAATTCGATCTTTTGCATTTAAGAATATTTGAGCTTCAAGTCGTTGTTCGATTGTTCGAAGTTTCTCCCCCATATATTGGATAACCTTTTGGCAAAGCTGATGATTTCTTTTCATCATCGCCTTAAGGGTATCAAGGTTAACTTCAAGAATCTTTGCTCCATCCAGCATAGCAATGACAAACTCTTTTCGAGTCTTTTGGCCAGACAATCCCTGATCTCCAAACATTTCATTGTTATGTAAAATAGCTTTGATTGCTTCCCTTCCACTTTCAGCTCTGGTAGATACTTTAACCATTCCTTCGAGGAGAAAATAAATCTTATTGGTAGTATCTTCTTCAAGATAGACGAAGTCGTATTTGGGAATATCCAGAATGTTTGCGTCAGAAAGCAAAAAGGATCGTTCTGAATCATCAAGGACATTTAATAAAGGTATATGCTGTATAACTTCCAATTTGTATAGTTTTATTTAATCAGGAAAATCGATATCAGATTGATTATCAAAAATAAGGATAAAGCAAGTAAAAAGGGACGCACTTTTATTCATTTTAAGGAATTCATAAAACTTCAAAACACTTTTAAACAGCAAAAAACAAAGATAAATCCTTATTTTTTAAGGATTTCAGTTTAAGTCATTTTCGCAATAAAAAGCGGCTATTTCGTGTGAAATAGCCGCTTAAATAAACGTGTTGTCGAGTTGATTAGATTGGTAATAAAGGGGTTATATTAAATATATTAACCTTAGTTACCGACCTTATGAATTCTTATTGTTTAATGATGCGTTTTGAAGTCAAACCATACTCTGTATGAAGATTTACAAAGTAGATTCCTGCCTGTAAACGACTCATGTCTAAATTAATTCGGTGCTCTCCAGATGCTAAATTGCCTGGAGCGTCACGGTATACTACCTGACCTAAAGTATTCAAAATTTCGAAGTTAACTTTAGTAGATTCGATTAAACCAAACTCTACTGTAAGCTGACTACTTACTGGATTTGGATAAACCTCAAAGTTATCTGCAACTAATACTTCCTCGTTAGATACAACGAAAGATTTTTGGAAAGCATTATCAACGCGGTCTCCGAAAGAACCACCCTCTAATAATACATTACCTTGGCTATCTGATAATTTGTAATAACCATTTCCGTAACTACAACAAACTCCATCACCCCAGTAATCGGTAACAACTAAATTGAAACACCCTTCAGGAACTACAACTTCTGTTGTAATCGTTTGATTATTACCATATGCTCCAGCATCAGAAGGAGGAGAACCTGCTCCAACTCCGATATTACTTAAACCAACACCAGCATTTCCACCTTCAGCAACTATTTCACCTACTTCATTAAGCAACGCCCAGTAAGTTTCATTACCATAGTTATCTGTTCGAATCTCAACTACTAATGTATCTGCAATATCAAAAGTTTCGATATTAAGTGCTGCTTCTAATAAAGCTTCAGCATCATTATTAGTATCCAATTCATCCGTAACATTGATTAGATTAAAGGTAATCTCTGCTGATTCTTCCAAGAAGAATGTCCCAACTTCTACTGTTTCTTCATCGTAAAGACCTAGGCTACCTGTCCAATCGTGCGTTGTAATAACTTCACCGTCAGCAAGTACTTCAATAGAAGCAGAAGTCAACATATTGCTTCCACCGTTGAATAAGTCAACTGAAAGAGGTACTTCAATACCTGAACAAACCGTTCCTCCAGAATGGCTACATGTTAATGCAGGATCATCATTTCTAACAGGAGGTGTACATGACTCTGTTAATACAGAGTTTTTAAGCCCTGTAGCATTTAGCTGGTTTAGCTCATATACCTTCTTTTCGCTAGGGCAGATTCTGAACAATGTAGGATAGTAGCTAATCTGATAAGCATTAGCGATGCTAGCGTCATCAATAATCGGATATGGTGTACCTGTAATCCAGTCTCCAAGAGTAGAACTACCAGTACCCTCAAGATCAGCCTGAGTCGTTCCAGCATCTCCTTCGATCATAAATACTACGATATTTTCAGAACCAGGGTCTCCGTAACATTCATATACTTCTTCTAGTGCTCCACCGGTGTGGTAAGACCAACAAGGCCCACACCAAGTTGCAGAAATATCAAGGATTACCGTTTTACCTTCATCCAATAATTCGTAGAGATTATGCTCTACACCATTAATATCCGTAGCTGTGAAATCTGGCGCTATACTACCATTTGCAATTTGCGCCTGTGTGACAGACGACAGTCCTATTACTGTCGCCAGCAAGAGTAAAAATTTTTTCATACAAAGCAAGTTTTGATTAAATTCTAAATTGTTTTTCTATTCGCTGTCTGTTAGTGTAACAGAACGGACACTAATATAAGTCTATAGGTCGCTTATTTTTGAACAAAAAATAATAATTTAAGGAATTTAGATTTCTAATAATCTATCTTTAGGCAGCCTATTGTGATTTTTTTCTTAAAAATTTAAGGATTTCAACATGAGTGACTTAGTTTTCGATTTTGTACAATCGCTTACACTTCGGGAGAAAGCATATTTCAAAAGGTATGCTCAACTATATAGTGACTCCAAAGAGAAAAACTATCTGAAGATTTATAACTACCTGGAAAAGCAACAAATTTATGATGAAGCTGCACTCAAACGGACTTTCCATAAGGAGACATTCATTAAATACCTTTCTTCTGAAAAACACTATTTACTTGAGCAAGTATTAAACAGTCTAATTAACTTTCACGCTAACAACTCAATCAATCGAAAACTTCAAAAGCTCATCCTATACATTAATATTCTTTCTGAAAAAGGCTTTAAAAAGAAGGCAACAAAAACATTAAAACAAGCCAAGACTCTTGCGCTTAAACATGAAGAGTTTACAGTAGTTCTCCAATTAATTCAAATGGAAGAAGAAATTCTCTTTAGCCATGGAATCCTTGATTACGTTCAGCAATTAAAAACATTAAAAGAGGAACGTGAAACCATCACCAAAAAAATTCAGGAGCTGAATGAGCTTCGACTTTTGAAAGCACAGGCAAGAGAACTACAATATGAATTCATCCCCCATGTTAGCCAGGTGATTCATTACCCACATATATTCAACCACAAACTACTAAAAGATGTCGAGTCAATTCAAAGCCTAAAAGCCAAAGAGGTTTGGCACTACATTAACAGCATCATTCATTATCTGGTTAGAGACTACAAAAAAAGCCTAAAGGGGCATATTGCATATCTTGAATTTTATGAAACCAACGAATTTCTTTTTCAAAAAAACCAAAAACTCCCAATCCTGAGCAATTATATGTACCTCTCCGCCAAGGTGAAAAACAAGGAGCATTTTTTTCTCGGTCTCCAGAAATTGGAACTATTACTTGGCGAAAAGGATATTGATGCGGCCTATATATACTACATTAAGTATGCAAGGCTTCTTGAATACTATCATAAGATTGCAGATCATAAAGCCACCATAAAAGTATTACCTGAAATCGCGAATTACATTGAAGAGAATACGGAAAAATTTGGTAAAACAGAGATCGACCATGTCATTTGCCAATTAATCAGAGCAGGAATAGAAACCAGACAATTCGAAGATGCTCAAAGATGGATCAACCTCTGGTATAAAACGGTTGACATAGAGGTTAGCCTAAACCTAGTGAAGATTTATTCTATTATAGTGTATTACGAACTGGATTACATCAATCTTTTAGAACACGAAATAAGCTCAACTTATAAGACCTTAAAAAATCGTCGCCGATTAAAAAAACTAGAACGAAGCTTCATCCGGTTTTGTAAAAAAATCATAAAAGACCCCAGCACGAGCAAACATGTCAAAGCCCTCCAAATCCTTTATAATGATTTAGAGGAAATAAAATTAGACCCTCTCCAAAACACAAATTTCGAGGACTTTGACTTTTCAAAATGGGCACTAAATAAAATTAATCCTACCCCCTTTTAGACTTTAAAGCTCTACAGGGACAATTGCCACATCAACAACCACTCCTGACCGAAGTACTTTTAACTGAACCTTCTGTCCTATTGACTTATCGTCCAGAAAACGATGTAAATCATCAATACTCTGAACTAATTTATCCTCAAATCCAATTATGATATCTCCCTGCTGCAAATCGGATAAATCCGCAGGACTATCCGCTTCAACACCTTGCACATAAATACCAGATTTCACCTGGAGCTTAAACCTTTGGATTGCCTTAGGATTAAATCGGGTCACTTGACCTGCAATCCCTACAAAGCCTCTCCGAACTTTGCCCTCCATGATCAACTTCGCTACTATATAATTTGCAAGATTACCTGCAACTGCAAAACACAAGCCCTGAGCAGGAAGAATGACCGCGGTGTTCACCCCGATTACTTCTCCTCTGGAATTCACTAATGGCCCTCCAGAATTACCAGGGTTAAGTGCTGCATCTGTCTGAATAACATCGTCAATCAAACGACCACCTTCAGAACGGAGCGTCCGCCCCAGTGCACTTACCACACCAGCCGTCAGCGAATATTGAAATCCATATGGATTCCCTATAGCAATCGCCATTTGGCCTACTTGCAAGCCGTCTGAATCCCCAAATCGAATAAACTTAAGCTGATCTCCATTGATTCGCAACACTGCAATATCTGTCGCTGGATCTTCTCCCACAACCTCAGGTTTAAAAATGCGACCATCTTGTAAGACAACCTCAATCTTTCGAGCCTTACTGATAACATGACTATTCGTTACTATATAACCATCTCTGGAAATAATAAACCCAGAACCTGCACTATACCCGTTTCTACGTCTAGTATTGGCTTTCTTTGGTTTAGGTTTAATCACTTTTATCTGAACCACCGCATCACTTACGTCTTTGGCAACTTGTACCACCGTCTTTGAATAAGCGTCAAGCAGCGCCGCATCCGTCGATGAGCCAGGCTCGGAAGATTGATGGGAAGAGGAGGGAACTGAATTTTCTATGAACTTTACCATCTGCAATAATTTATGGGTGAGAAAGACTTATTGGGCCGCATGAATTATTCCAAGCAGAAAAATCAGCCAAAATGCCAGACAATACAGGATTTAACAAGACAAAAAGACAGGGGAACAGGGGAACAGGGGAACAGGGGAACAGGGGAACAGGGGAACAGGGG
>JAHDHW010000321.1 GCA_020631105.1 Saprospiraceae bacterium
CACTACTCCTCCACCCCATACCAATACTTCACTACCCCATAAGCCGGTTTACCCTGAATAGAAAAAGTTGTATTCCCGGGCTTAGGTGTTTCCGCAAACCATTTCCAGGAAAAGCCACCAGCAACCCATTCTTCTCGCCAAAAAGCTTTAAAAAAAGCTTGATACAAATGTAACTGTGCCTTATCATAGGGTATCGATTTCTCCTCATCGTGCTCCCAGGGATGTCGTCCGGCATAATAAACATTTCGATAGCCGAATTCCGTAAAGATGATTTGGCGATTCTCCTTCTGGCTGATCTGCTTAAGTCGTTTTTTAATTTTTCGCCAGTTGTACCTGCTCCGAATCAGCCCTGGCTTTCGCTTGTAATTAACAGGAAAGTAACTATTCAATCCTATGTAATCCAGATCTTCCCAAAATCGAATGCGATCAAACTCATCCCAATTCGCGGAGTAGGTAATTGGTCCTTTATATATTTTTCGGACCTCAACGATTAACGCTCGCCAAAATTCAGGATGCCTGATTGCTGATCTTTTGAGCTCAGTCCCAATGCAGAATAAATCCAATTCATTGTCTTCTGCCAGTTGAGCGAGCATTAAAATATATTGTCGATAATTATTTTCCCAGTGATTCCGATCAGCTTTATTAGATGGATTAAATGCACCGCGCCAGTTCGCTCCTTTAGTTTTGTCCTTTAATTTATTTTGTTCGGGCATTGCGGCCTTAGCCACTTCTTCCTCATAATACAATCCGGCATAGTCATTTCCTTTCACCAACACCATATGCGGTTTCAGCATCACTTTCAAGCCTTGCGCACGAGCTAACCGGATAGCCTGAATGCTAGCATCCAGTGTCTCTCCCCAATGTTGATTCAGCGAATCTGGCTGGAAGTTGAGTGTATACCGATTAAGTATTATTTCTGGTACGATGGTGATCCAGTTGGCTCCAGTTGCTTTAATATCTTTAAAGCTGGTATCCGATAAGCCCGGGGTCTTTGGTCCGTAAAAAGCAAAGCCTTTTATTTTTCCGTCTACCTGATGCTGTTGACCTTTTGCCCCTGGTACAAAAAGCAAGACCGAAAAGAATAGATAAATTAATGATAGATAATATCGAAAGAACATGGTATTTTTTAAAAATATTGACCTAAGCCAAGCACGAAACCACGTTGTGAAGGATTAAAAACGTCGACCCCATAATCTACTCGTAATGCCGCTCCATAAATCTTATTATAAATAATGCGGAAGCCTCCGCCTACAAACTCTCTAAACTGATCTTCGTCCCACATATCTTTTATTTTACCGCCAGGATTACGCCAGGTTCCCAAATCGGAAAAGAGCACTAATTGTACGCCCCAATCACTAGACTCAATTATGGTTTGTCGGTATTCTACATTGAACACCAGTTGGGCCGTTCCGCGATCTATTCGGTTACCGATACCTCGCAAATTAAAATGGCTATCTGCCACAAAAGGTGCAAAGGGAGAATCATCATTCGTAGCGACTCCAAAAATGAATCGCATGGCTAGATTCCCTTTAAACGGCGTTCGTATATATTGATTAAACTGAAGCTGCAAACTATTAAAAGGTACTCGATTTTTAGTATCATAAACGTGTTGCCAGGTTACTTGCCAGGCAAAGCCTTGTAAATAAAAAAGATGATAGTTGAGAAAGTTTTCGCGATAGTCAATCTTTGACAATAGTTTTGGTAGCGTTAAGTCATCTGGCCCAGGTGGTGTTTCTAAAAACTGCGTTTCACTTTTGAGGTACCTTTCTATAAAAAAAGTGCTGCCAAATTCCAGAACACGTCGCTGACCAAAATTGCGAATCGCCGTAAGGCCTAAACTATTGTTATCATAATCGTAATTGACCGTCCCTTCCGGGAAAAATAATGGCTCGCGAGAAGCCCATCTTGTCAAACTCAGACTGTAGCCCCAATTACTTCCTCTTACAAATGGGGATCGATAATAAATCTGTCCGGTACTGCGTCGGTCATTATTCTGGTAATAAGCACTAATGGTTTGTCCTTTTCCCTGCCAATTGATTTCAGTAAATCCGAGACGGAACCAAAAGTTTCCTTGAATTCCGCCAAAGTTAACGAGTGGTAATAAGGTTTTTACTTCTCTGATTTCAAAGATTAAGATTCCTTCTTCTCCTTGATTTTCAAAACGGTAATCTGCATTTCCGACTCCCTGAATATTTTTGAGTCGTTGTACATCTGCCAGCGCCTGCGATTCATTAAATATATTTCCGGGTTTAGATTTTAGAAAGCGGCTTAAGTAAGTCTCCTGAAACTTTTTTATTCCCTGGAATTCCACCGCTGAAATGGTCGACAAGGGAGCCTCCTGAGCACATAGGATCAGCGAATAAAAAAATAGAAATACAAGGAGTAAGCTTACCTTGAAAAAATTCATGTTTTGTAATAAAATTGTTTTGGAACC
>JAHDHW010000129.1 GCA_020631105.1 Saprospiraceae bacterium
TAAGTGCGGATTAAAATTATTAATAAGCTATTTTGGTATTCTGAAATTTCATAAGTAATTGACCAATCCCGATAACTATCATGGGAAATTACGTTGAATATCTTGGGAAACCCAAAGAAAAATAGCTTATTGATAATTCCGCCCTACTACTTACAGTTTTTACCTTTATAGTACGGTTTTCCATCAAAGCATGTTGGAATAATCAAATTTACGAAACGTAATTCATATGCTACGTATTAAACCTACTCTAGTCTACCTGTGCAGTTTACTGTTATTACTTTCCTCCATGTCAGAGCTAACTGCTCAAAGTAAGCCTAAAAAAATCGGGTTTGCCCTTAGCGGAGGCGGCGCTAAAGGCTTGGCCCACATCGGGGTATTAAAGGTACTCGAAGAAGCTGGTATTTATCCGGATGTGATTACGGGTACAAGTATGGGGAGTGTAGTAGGTGGCCTTTATGCTATCGGGTATAGTGCAAAAGAGTTAGATTCACTTGCTACCAGTCTAAACTGGGCAGAGTATTTTACGGATAGTTACGATCGAAGTTATCGAACGATAGAAGAAAAAGATGAGGTAGAACGATACGTTTTTTCGTTTCCGGTCAAAGAAAAAAAGATTCAATTACCTCGTGGCTTTGTGGATGGACAAAAGCTGGCCATACTACTGTCAAATCTAACGCAGCATGTTCATGCTTTGCCCAAATTCGATGATTTTGAAACGCCTTTCCGTTGTATCGGAGGAGACTTGGAAACTGGAGAAGCCATAATATTCGACAGTGGCTTTTTACCAGATGCCATCCGCGCCAGTATTGGTATCCCTTCTGTCTTTGAGCCTGTAGAGGTTAATGGTCGCTTAGTCGTTGACGGAATGATTATTCGAAATTTACCAGTACAAGATGCTTTTGATCTGGGCGCAGATATTGTGATTGCTGTTGATGTCGGCAGTGGGCTTTATAAGCGTGAAGAGTTGAGTTCGATTATCACCGTTTTGGATCAAACAAGTAGCTATCGAATTGTACAATCCAATCATCAGCAATTAGCATTAGCAGATGTAATTATTAAGCCGGATATGAGTAATTTCTCTGCTCTGGATTTTGAGAAAACCGACTCCTTAATCCTGGAAGGAGAACGAGCAGCAAAAAAAATGATCCCTGCCATAAAATCATTACTAGGTGATGTTCCAACCAGACAATTTACTCGAAAAGGCATAATCAATAAACTACCAAAAAAAGTGGATCTCTCCGGTATTGAGGTAATTGGCTTGGTCGGTCAGGACGAAAAGACTTTTCTAAACATTCTTCAATTGGAAAAAGGTAAAAGCTATACACCAGAACGAATTAGCAAACAAGTAGATCGTCTTGCTGCAACAGGTTTTTATAATAAGATGAGTTACCGTCTTATACAAGAACAGGACAGCTTTCTCCTTCGGCTCCGATCCAATAAAACGGATAACATTGCGCTTCAACTTGGTGCAAATTATCACAGCAATTTTAATGCGGGCCTCCTGCTAAATACTACCTATCGAAATGCATTTCTGCCCGGAAGTAAATTTTCTTTGGATGTTCGAATCTCAGAAAACCCAATGGTCCGGGCCAATTACCTGTATTATACCAAGACACGACCAAACGTTGGCGTTAAGGTAGGTGGCATTTTTAATTTTTACCCTGGTTTTTTATACATCAATAATGCACTTGTTGGAGAATATAATTTTACCCGGGCTCAAGCCCGTTTAGATATCTTTTCAGGCTTAGGACTAAATACTACTTTGGGGGTAGGCATAAGTGCGCAGCATCATCAATTGTCTAATCGCTTTTTTGAGCTAGACGAAGCCGAAGGGCCTCGTAAGAACCAGATCATTACCCATTTCAATTTTGAGTATGATAACCTTAATCGAAAATACTTTCCGACCAGGGGTTCAAGATTACAACTTAACAGTAATCTCGTAATAGAAGGAAAACTAAGAGCAGCACTTGATGATGAGAGTAAGACGAACACCAGGGGAAATATGTATCATAGCCTCGCTTACCGAAAAATCTTTCGTACTTCATCCAAACTCACTCTCGAATGGTATAACCACGCAGGCTATTCCGTTTATGAAGATCCGGATTACTTGCAGCTATTCTATCTAGGCAGAGCTTTGCCTTACGATAACAAATTTATCCCTTTTGCCGGGTACAATTATATGGAACGCCCCGCTGATCGTTATGCTTTCACGGGACTTAGATTCCAACTAGAGCCCATGGAAGCAATCTTTGCTGCCTTAAATGTAAATTATGGATATTTTCGGAGTCCGAGTTTTTCTTACTTAGATGATGATGGCCATGCAATTTTTCCTAAAGAACAGGATAGCATGTCAGGGATTGGTCTACAAATAGGAGCCTTATCGAATTTTGGGCCGATCAGTTTAAGTTCAGAGTTTAGCTTCGACACCAGAGAAGTTAACTTCTTATTTGAGATGGGATTTGGATTTTGATCCTTAGAGAAAGGATCAAGGAGAACCAATTTTAGAAATATTTCTAATGGTTCTCCCTGATGCATTAACGGACATTATTTGCCTCCGTTTAGCACATCTTGTAAAGCTTTAAGCTCGTCCCATTTACCTTTAGCAGCTAATTTAGCTTGCTTGCTCCAGGTCTTAGGATCATGCATTTGGTAACGTTTACCTGCATTTGCTAAAACTTCTCTTAAAGTTGTAATTTTTGCTTTTCCAAGGTCAGCAAAAGTATTGATACCTGCGTCGTTTAATAAACCTGCAATCTTTGGTCCGATCCCTTCAACTTTTTTGAGGTCATCAGTTGCTGGTTTAGCGGCTACTTTTTTGGTAGTTTTCTTAGCTACAGCTTTTTTAGCTGGTGTTTTCTTAGCAGGAGCTGGAATAGTAACAACAGAGTTATCTACACCATAGTAAGGACTAGGTACATAGTTGTCTGCAGCCCAATCATTTTCCCACTTTAGATCATCAATTAAGTAACGGAATTCGTAGTCACGTCCAGTCTCTAATTCAAGTACTGCAGAGTAACCACCTTTGGTTGCTTTCATCGGGATACCATTTTCTGGTTTCCAATCGTTGAATTCACCCAAAACTTTAACCTTAGATCCACCATTTACGGCTTCTTTTGGAAGGTTGAAAGTCACCTTACAAACAGGTTTTGTTTTTGAAAATTGCTTTTTTAAGCTCATAATAAAAGATTTAAAAGTTAAATAGTAATAGGTTAAAATTATTTGGTTTTACTTTTTCTTTCCTGTTGGGTTTTTGGAGGCTAAATATTTTTCCATCTCGTAAAGCACTCCACGAATCGGGATACGTAACCAATTAGGGCGGCTTCCCATTTCATAGCCTACTTCATAAATTGCTTTTTCCAGTGTGTAATTACGTAGTAACATGCCACGTGATTTTTCATCCTTTGGAATAAAGCTATTGCCTCCTGCTTTATCATAATACGCTGTCAAGAATATTTGCCGAGCGTAGTGGAACCATTGTAATGCCCACTCTTCTAAAAACTCAATATCCTTCTCCCGGTAATTCTGATTGAGTACTAATTGTCCGAATGCTGCATAATGGAAGGATCTTATCATCCCTGCAACATCTTTAAACGGTGTTTTCTTTAGTCGCCGCTCCCCTATTGAATGTAAGGGCTCCCCTTCAAAATCTATGATATAATAATCCACTCCGTTAAAGAGTACCTGCCCCAGGTGGTAATCACCATGGATACGAATCTTGGTCGCTTTGATCTTTTCCTGATAGATTTCACTAAAGCATTCTAAGATTTGTGGTCGCAGGTCTAGTATTTTATCGGCTTCTTTCTGAATATGTTTCGGTAAAGTCTTACGACGTTTTGCCAGACCATCTAATTTGTCTGCCACCAGCTTACGATGTCCCGAGTAAATCGACCGTTGATAATGCTCTGTAAACGATTCAGGCTTGAAATCTTTATCCTTGGTGGCCGAAGAAAGTGCAATATGCATTTCTGCGGTTCGCTCAGCTAGTTTGACAATTCTTTCACTTACTACGCTACCGATTAAACTTTGATGCATTCCCGGCAGGTCTTTGAAATAAAACTGATCCTTGTAAATTAAAGCTGGTGTCTTGACACTCTTTGAAACACTCGCACTAACGCGCTCATAATATCGAGTCAAACTTTCCAGTGTACTGGTCCACGCTTCTCCCTGATTAGGAATTTTATTCTGTAGCAAACCAAGGATGGTAAAACGTTTGGAATTTTTATCGTAGTATTCAATTCCGCCGCCATAACGTGGAGAATTTTTGAAGCCTGTTTGCTCCGAAAGAAATCGTACTAACTCCAAGTCAGGATTAATATCTGTATCTAACTTTCGGTAGATCTTGAAAAAGAACTGATCATTATAAATGACGGAAGTATTACTCTGTTCGACTTTTAATACTTCAGATTGAATGCCTTCTTTTTCAAGATCGAACTCCGTGAGTATTTTTCCGGGTTCGAAGCTCAGCGAACCATTATCAACTTCAATTTGGACATTACTCCGCATATTCGTGAATAGCTCCCTACGGAAGGATTCCAAAAGAATAGCATCAACTATAATTCCCTCTTCTGACTCCGTCTTAAGGTGAGAAATTACATACTGTGGTTCTTCTTTAATAATTCGCAGGACATCCTCCGAATCTGTAACAAAAGCTACCGGCAAAAAGTAGGTCTCCGGCAAACCATCCGTATAACGGATATTAATATTAAGCAGATAATTCAAGCCTTGCGCTGTCATCATCTTGGGATAAACATCAATTTCTACAGAAACTATCTTCTTGGATTTACTTCCGTACCAGCGACAGCTTTTTAAATATTTCGGCAGGACTTCTTTTACAAAACGACGTTTTGCAGTGTATGTATCAAAGAAATCATCCCACTCCACTTCAACAGATATTTCTGACCGTCCATCTTGTGCAGCAAACTCCGTTTTCACCTCTTCTTTCTCCAGATTAAACCAGTAGTAACCAAAAGGTCCAAGTGTAAACTGATAATTCCGATCTCCTATCTCAATGAATTTATTCTGGCTAAATATTTCTATTGGATTGCTTCCTTTAAAATTACTTAGATCCAGTTCTACCGCTTGCGAGTATTTCGACAGGTTGCAAACAACTAAGACATCTTCGTTTTCGAAGCTACGGGTGAAAGCAAGAATTTTGCTGTTATTCGATTCCAAAAACCGAATATCTCCATGACTAAACGCTTTGATCCGTTTACGCATGGCGATAATATTTTTCATCCACCAAAGCAGAGAAGAGGTATTCCCGTTTTGGTTTTCGACATTAACGGTTTCGTAGCGATATTGCGGATCAACGATTACTGGTAAAAACAGTTTTTGTGGATTGGTATTGGAGAATCCAGCATTTCGGTCAGCATTCCATTGCATTGGTGTCCGAACGCTATTGCGATCCCCTAGGTAAATATTATCTCCCATACCAATCTCATCACCATAGTAGATCACTGGCGTGCCTGGTAACGAGAAAAGCAGACTATTCAATAATTCAATCTTACGTCGGTCATTTCCCAAAAGTGGTGCAAGTCTGCGCCGAATCCCTTCATTTACTTTTGCTCCGGTGTCCTGCGCATAAACTTTATACAGATAATCACGCTCCTCTTCGGTTACCATTGATAAGGTAAGATCATCATGGTTTCTCAGAAAAAGTGCCCATTGGCAATTCTCGGGAATAGTAGGCGTCTGCTCCAGAATATCGATAATCGGATAACGGTCTTCTGTTTGTAATGCCATAAACAATCGAGGCATCAAAGGAAAGTGAAAATTCACATGGCACTCATCTCCTTTTCCAAAGTAGGCTGCTGCATCCTCTGGCCAAAGGTTGGTATCTCCGATGATTATCTTATCCTTGTATTTCTCGTTGACATGCTTTCTCAGCTTCTTAACAAAAGAATGTACTTCCGGCAGGTTTACACAGTTAGTACGTTCTTTTTGAAAAGTATACATCAAAGAAGTTGCTTTGATCCCATCCACCCCAAGGTCAAACCAAAAATCAATGACTTCCTGCATCTCCCGGCGCACTTCTTTACTCCGATAATTAAGACTTGGTTGGTGACTATAAAAACGATGGAAATAATAGGATTTCGCTACATTATCCCATTCCCAGTTAGAGTTCTCATAATCCGGGAATACGATTTCTGCTTCTGTATATTTCTCCTGATTCTTACTCCAAACGTAGTAATTGCGTTCTTTAGATCCCGCTCTGGCATTGCGTGCTCTTTGAAACCAAGGGTGCGATACGGAAGTATGACTCATCACAGTATCAATAATTACTCTGATACCCCGTTTCTTAGTTTCTTTAAGAAAAATTTTGAATTGCTCAATTGTACCATAATCCGAGTGAACACTCTTAAAATCAGCGATATCATATCCGTCATCCTTTTGTGGAGAATCAAAGAAAGGAAGAATGGATACACAGTTTACGCCCAGATCTTCCAGATAATCTAGCTTTTGGATCAAACCATTAATGTCCCCTATCCCATTTCCGGCACTATCGAAAAAGGATTTGATATTCAGAGCATAAATGATCAGGTCTTTAAACCAGAAATTTTGGTGAGGTCGCTTGGGCATTGGTTGGGAGTGATAATTTTGTTAATAATGAAATATCGATTCTATACATTTAGTATAATCCAAATCTTATTACTCAATTCGTAAAATGTGCATTGGGTAATAGGAAGGATTTAGTTCTACATAATTCCAATCATTTCGCCAATCAAAATATTGTCCGGTAAGTAAGTCGTGACATCTAAGGTTTACGTGTTCGATCCCCAGAAGTTGTTTTGGAACTTCCACAAAAGCAGCCTGTACATTATTCGGATCAAGGTTGACGATACACCAAATGGTATTACCATTTTCGTCGCGCTTGATGTAGCTCATTACATTATCATTATTCGTGTTCGTAAAGGTGATATTCCAGGTACTTTGCAACGCTGTATTTTCTTTACGAATCTGGTTAATCTTAGTCATTGCATCAGTAATACGATTTCTACGGTTCCATTCGTAATACTTCACTTCGTATTTTTCAGAGTCTTGATATTCCTCTTTTCCGTTGCTGTTGCCGTGGTTATCCACAAACTCATATGCTGCACCATAAACCCCATAATTCGAGGATAAGGTAGCGGCCATCAGCAATCGCATCACAAAAGCATTTTCGTTCGCTCCTTGCAGGTGATAGGGTAAGATATCCGGAGTATTAGGCCAGAAATTCGGACGGAAATAATCTCGCGACTCCGTTTGAGTTAATTCTGTCATATACTCCTGTAGTTCTCCTTTTGAGACTCTCCAGGTGAAATAAGTATAGCCTTGCGTAAATCCTTTCTTAGCTAAGGAAGCCATACGCTTTGGTCGTGTAAATGCTTCTGATAGGAAAATTACTTCCGGATATTTTTTATGCGTTTCGGCAATGGCCCATTCCCAAAAATTGAATGACTTGGTATGTGGATTATCTACCCGAAATACTTTTACACCTTTTTTAACCCAAAAGATAATGACGCTCAATAATTCTTTCCATAAGCTTTCCCAGGCATCACATTCAAAATCCAATGGAACGATATCCTGATATTTCTTAGGAGGATTCTCGGCGTACATAATGGTATTGTCCGGACGCCAGACAAACCACTCAGGATGTTTTTTTACATAAGGATGATCTGGCGCACATTGATAAGCTAAGTCCAGAGCAACTTCAATACCATGGCTTTTTGCAGTTTTGATCAATTGCTCATAATCTTTCATGGTTCCTAATTCAGGAGCAACTGCTTTGTGGCCTCCATGCTTCGACCCTATCGCCCAGGGTGAGCCAGGTTCTCCGGACTGTGCATTTGTAGCATTATTTTTTCCTTTTCTATTGACTTCTCCAACCGGGTGGATTGGAGGAAAATATAAGATATCAAAACCAAGTTCAGCAACTCGCGGGATCAGAGCTTCCGCATCTTTGAATGTACCATGCTTCCCTCGCTCTTGCGAAGCAGATCTTGGGAAGAATTCATACCAACTACTGAACAATGCTTTCTTTCTTTCAACTAGCAAATTTAACTTTCGGTCAGACTCTGTTACAAATTGCTTGAACGGGTGTTCAGCTACCATCTGACGAAAGTCATCACTAAGTACAAGTTGAATATTTTCCTGATATCCTTTTTTATCCCGTAATTGTTTTGCTTTGGCAAGCAAAGGTTTTGCGACAGTTTTTGAATAGGTTGCAGCCACTTTTTCGAGCATGATTGCTCCTTCTTCCAACTCTACACTCAAGTGTTGACCAACTGCTTGTTTTTTCAAAAACCCGTTATACCAATTTTCAAGGTGATCGATCCAGGCCGTTACTTGATATTCGAAGTGCCCTTCTTCTTCAAATTGGATTTTACCGGCATAGGTATCATTCCCAATCGCAGAAAGCAATTGTTCCTCCCATTTCTTAGCTCCCTTCTTTCTAAATTGAACGGCGGCACGAATAGCATCATGACCATCAGCGAAGATATCTGCAATGATATTAACAGGCTCGCCAACGGTTCGCTTTACAGGATAGCGACCTGCATTGACTTGTGGTTTTACGTTTTCAATTATTACTCGTTGTCTCATTGAATTTGGTTAGTGTGTCGTTTCTCAATTTTCCGCAAAATTATACTGATTTTCAATGATTTCCAAACTTCGTGTCGTTTTTACACTAATTATTTTGAGAATCTTCGAAATATTGTTTCTTCTTGCAGGCAGTTTGTTATCGTTTCGTAGTGAATACTCGTCGAAAAGCATGCATTATATCAATTAGGAAGATAGCGTTTTTTGCTTGGAATTGGGTAAATTCCACTTTTCAAACGATGATCAAACTAAGATTATGAAAAACATATGTATCCTTTGCTGCTTATTACTAAGCGGAAACGTATTCTCCCAAGGCGCTGACGAGCAGGCAGTCATCAAATCTATTGAGACGATGTTCGATGCCATGCGGGAAAGCGATAGCGCAAAATTAGTCTCCGTAATCCACGAAGGAGCGACCTTAAAAACCTTTTACAAAGACAAAACGGGAACGCCTAAAATTCATGAAGGTAGCATGGAGGACTTTGCCAGTAGTATTGCCAAACCTCATGATGAAATCTATGATGAAAAGATCTGGAGCTACGAAGTTGAAATCGATGGTTTATTGGCTAATGCATGGACCGAGTATACTTTTTACCTCGGAGAAAAAATGAGTCACTGTGGGGTGAATGCCTTCCAGTTATTCAAATCCGCCGAAGGCTGGCGAATTGTAAGCATTACAGATACTCGTCGAAAAGAAGGTTGTCAAACGGCTCCTTCTGAACACGAAAAAACCATTCATACCCTTATGGATAACTGGCACAAGGCTGCGGCAGAAGCAGACGAAGATGTATTCTTTGGTACTATGAGCGCTGAAGGAATTTACCTCGGGACCGATGCCTCCGAACGTTGGCTCCGCGATGATATGAAAGAATGGTCAAAACAATATTTTGATCGGGAAAGTGCCTGGGCTTTTACTGCAAAAGACCGGGTCATTTATTTTTCAAATGATGGAAAAGCTGCCTGGTTCGAAGAGTTATTAGACACCTGGATGGGGCCATGTCGTGGGTCTGGTGTCTTGGAACTAACCAGTGAAGGATGGGAATTAGAGCATTATAATCTGGCTATTCTCGTCCCGAATGATGTCGTAAAAGAGTATATCAAACTACTAGAAAAAGAGTAAGAAAAACGTGAACAGCTATTTAAAAATCAGAAAGCCCGAATTTTCAAATTTGAAAATTCGGGCTTTCTTTTTCAATTGCTTATTTACTAGCTACCGATTTCAGCTTGCCAGGCCAATACTCCGCCGATCAGATTACGGACGTTCTTAAAGCCTGCTTGCTGCAAGATCGACTGAGCCGCAGCACTTCTTGCTCCGGAGCGACAGTGAATGACGATCTCCTCTTCTTTATGGTCTTCAAGGTCGTCTACACTTGTTGGTACTGAGCCTAAAGGGATCAGCTTTGCTCCCAGATTAAATTCTTCATATTCGTACGCTTCACGTACATCGATGAATACAAACTCTTCTTTATTATCGAGTTTTTGTTTTAATTCTTGAACTGTAATATCCATTGGTTTTGTTTTTTCTATTACAAAGGCTTAAAATTGTAAAAAGTTCCAGCCATTATTTTAAATTTCTATAATTAATTTCTGTTGGTTTGTAGTACAAGTTGTTGGGTCTTGATTTGGTTCCTGGTTTTGTCCAATACCTTTACATAATAATATCCTGACGCAAAGGAACTCAAATCAATTGGGTTTCCGTCATACACCTTGCTTAATAGCACTTGCCCCAGAGCATTATAAACCGTAACGTCATATTCCTCAGGAGTACTTTCAAAACCTTCCAGGTATAATAATCCATTCGTTGGATTTGGATAAATCCGAACAGGTAAACCCTGATTAACTTCTTCTACTGGTGTATTTCCAGGGGTTTCGCTACCCACAACAGGCCGAACCATCATTGCGCCATTATTCGCAAGTCCAACCCATTGTCCAAATAATTTAAAAGATTGATAATCTTTAGCCTCCGGAGTATTTTTATCCAAACCAATTCTAGTCAATTGACTATTCGATCCTTGCTCCAATTCGATATGAAAATCTCCTACTGGAAGTTCTACTGGCGTTAGATTCCCAAGATCATCAATAAGCTGATAAGTGGTATATCCTTGTAAAGTATCAAAGGCCTCATCTGCGAAAAAAGGTTTAACTGCAAATTTTTCATAAACCGGACTATTCCCAAGTTCACCTACATGAATCTTAAGATTAAATCGTGCAATATCCTGCGCAGAGTAATGAGGAAAATGGATTTGTACCGCACGCAAAGTATCTGGCACCGTCGCTGTAAAACTAACTGCAACTGCCTCTCCTTGTTGATCTCCTAGCCGCATCGAAGTCTCCGCACTTCCGTCATCATAGGCGAAGTAATTATCAAAAACGGTATTCGTTGTCACTACATTATTCTCCTCCACTTGTGGAAACAAACCTGGATTTTCTGCATTAACTTCAAAGGAATACTTCGTTTCGAAGATCAGCTTTTCTTCAGAAAACCCGGGCAGGCTAAATCCATCTAAAGGATTGGTATGAAACTTATGCGTTTGTGGAGGGACGTTCCGTTGATTTTCAGGAGCAATCGCATCAGTCAATAAGAGTACCGGAGAATTCACCACATTAGTACCCGTCACCAATTCTGTAATGGTCAGACTACTAGGGTCTGCGGTCTCCGTAACATCAAACTGGCTGAATAATTCAATATCGATTTCATCAATCAACTCGCCATTATCAAAGTGCACCCAAGGCATACTCGAGTATCGACTAAGGATATCATTTGGAGTATTCGTAAAGGCGATGTCTTCGAAACTTCCATCAGGGATTTCATTCGAGGCAAGCCTCACGTAGTCAATATGCCAGACATCTCTGATACCTGAGCGGGAAGCATAGTTAACAAATCGAAATTGAAAGCCTTTATAGAGATAATCACTATTATTGATATGTCTTGAAAAGTATTCAAATGGTGGTAAACTATCAACATCTACTGCTCCTGAAAACCCTTGAAAGCTTTGCACTAACTCCCAATCTCCTAAATTATTTTTGAATTCGAGCACCAGTGAATCGCCTTCGTTTGGTGGTAAGCCATATCCTTTTCGTTGTACGTAACAGGTCAGGTAAACATTACTTCCTGCCGTAAATCCACCAAGATCAAGATAATTTGAAGTCAAAAAGTCCGAACGACCATAACCTCCACCATAAGGTGTACCCGTTTCATCTAAACCATCCATTGTGGCAAAACCAACGGAAGGTGGTTGATATCCCCAATGCTTATTGACATAGGCTCTCTTATCCACCCATAGCGTATTAGGAAAGGGGCCATCATATGAGAACTCATCCACAAACGGTAGATCAAGGGTATCCCCGTTCACCCGAAAAGGAAACTTGAAAGTATCTGAAATACAAAAATCATTGCTTAACTCCAGGCATACGGTATCTAATCCAGCTAAACGTTTTGCGGTTAGCAGTACACAACTATCCTGACTATTACCATTGGAGATACTTGCTAAAAGTGGATCATGGCAATCCAAAACTGAGCTGGACGCTATACCTTCCGGTAAGTCAAAGTTACCAGGCAATACACATAGGATAGCATCTTCTTCGGTATTAACAACAGTCGCAGGCTCAATAAACGTTTGCCCTTCTCGAATTACTACTAATGGGTATTCTTTGATGGTACACGCTCCATTATCCGGCAGGCAATTTTCGATACGAATAGTATCTCCCAAGCCTAGTTCTAATCCTGAATTAGAAACATAAATTACGCAAGTACTATCAATAGAGATTGTACCAGCATTACCATCAACACTTAGGTTGTCAAAAGTCACAAAACCAGTAGTATCCAGACAAATTTGAAAGGTCTCTCCGCTAATCACATAAGCAGTTTGCCCATTATCAAGCTCTCCTTCCTGCTCACAATCACCATTTGAAGATCGGCTCTGTTCAATAGCAGCCCCAAAAAGGCGCGTTAGCTTAGCCGTATTATCCATAGCCTGTTGCTTTGCTTTTTGGTGTAGCACTACATTCTGCTCTAGAGCTTCTTCTTCCAGTGTGACTTGAGCGACTAGGGTGTTTGACAGGAGAAAAAATAATAATAGTGTATAGATCGGTCGCATAAAATTTAGAATTGTACGTAACCAGTTGAAAGTTTATGAACAACTGGTTTTCAAGTAGTTATCTTTTGGATTACAAAATGATGGGCAAATATACTGAAAAGGGCGTTGTTAATCCCCCAATTTCTTAACACATGCCAATTTGAAAAACGAAGAATAATGTACTTTGTTGCTATCCTGCGATTTGTTATGAAACTACTGCAAGATGCGTGCTATAAGAAAACCTAAAAGAACAAGAAAGCTCTTTTAAGTAGTTAGGCGGAATCCTGCCGGCAGGCAGGCAAGGTATCATTAAGTAAAAGGATTTGAATCAGAAATCTTCCTCCTCTTCTTCTACAGGAGCCGGCGCTTCTACATTGCCAGCTGCATTAGCACATCCTTGTGGACGAAACTGAGTAAGATAGATATCAATTTGCTCTCCTACTCGCATCCGTCCTGAGGCACTATATCGAGGGGTTTGTTTCCATACATAAGCCGTGCTTTCATTCGTCACGGTATTATCAGGGATAATTGATCCTACATTAAGACTCATATTACTAACCAGAAAAGTAGCCTCACTATACTTTTTACACACTAATTCTGGTACAGGCACAGATCCTCCTCCCCTTTTGGTCACGACACACTGAATTTTACTGCCTTTTGGGACTTCGTAGCCATCCGAAAGCAGATCAGTAATTTCTTCTCCTTTATAATACACTTCAAGAATCGTATTACGCTCCAGTTTATTCGAAAAAACCTCTTTACTCACTTCTGTATCAATATATTTACGTTTACACTTTTTGCTAAAGTTATCGTAATCGTCATTCCCTCCACGCAAATCCGGCAAAGTCGCCATATCTGGAATTACCTTCGTAATTGACACATAGATTTTTCTATTCTTCTTGACAGAGGAATGTGGCTTTGGGTCCTGAGCCAGTACAATCCCCGGCTCTCGTTGTGGTATAAACGTGGAATCGTTAATAACGATCTCAAAACTTTTCGCTGTTGCATCTGCGATCGCATCTTCAATAGGCATCCCTACATATTCTTCTACATGAAGTGCCTGACCATGTCGAGTATAGCAATCCATCCACCAGAAGGTAGCAATCATGGTAAAAGTGATCAAGGCAACCACTCCTCCAAAATTCTTTAGAAATATTCCACTAGACAGGAAATACTTTGATTCTTTTGCGGCCTTGCGGAACCAAATCTTAAGCTTTTCGATTTTATCTTTCATATGCGACTTGGGCACGATCGTTTAATTAACAATTACATAAAGTTAAGCGGTCATATTTTATTCTTTAGAACAAAATACTAAACGTTGTACTTTGTCTATTATGCGTTAACTTGCCCCCAAATTTAGTGAATTTACACAAACCCTAGACTTTTGGCTCTAAAAATGAACAAGGAGATTCTCCGGCTGGCTATTCCGAATATCCTGAGTAATATCTCCATCCCCTTGTTAAGTACGGTAGATACGATCATCATGGGACGATTTTCGGAGCTTCACCTGGGTGCGGTCGGCCTTGGATCGATGATCTTTAATTTCATTTACTGGAACTTTGGTTTCCTCCGTATGGGAACCACTGGTATCACTGCGCAGTTTTTCGGAGCCGAAGCTCAGCGAGCAATAATAAATACACTTGGAAGAGCACTATTGATCTCGGTTCTAATTGCTATAGTTATTCTAGCCCTACATATTCCGCTCCTCAATCTAAGTAATCAATTGCTGAATGTTTCGGCAGAACAAGAACCTCTTGTTAACGAATACTTTAAAGTTAGGATTTGGGCAGCCCCTGCCACACTGGCACTGTATGCACTAATGGGCTGGTTCTTTGGGATGCAAAATGCTATCTATCCACTCATCCTGACGATTGTCATTAATGCCGTAAATATCATTGGTAATTTTGTCTTCGTCTATCATTTTGATCGCTCCATTGACGGAATAGCCCTGGCAACGGTCATTGCGCAATATACGGGCCTGGTGCTTGGGATCTTTTTATTATGGTGGCGTTATCGATATCTGCTTCCGGAACTAAAAACCAAAGCGCTATTTGAGTTTGAAAAATTAAAATCATTCCTCTTAATTAATCGAGACCTTTTCATACGTACCCTTTGCCTGACTTTTGCATTTGGATTTTTCTATAGTCAATCCTCTGCAGGTGGAGAAACTATTCTTGCTGTGAATGTTATCTTGCTGCAATTTGTTAACTGGATGTCCTACGGAGTAGACGGCTTCGCCTATGCTTCCGAAAGTTTAGTTGGACGATTCGCAGGTGCTTTATCTTCGAAAGCTGCTACCGCGGCCAGCCGAACTATCGAGCGCCGAAACTTAACCGAAGCCATCCGCTATTCTTTTTACTGGGGTATGGGATTATCGGTTTTATATTGCCTGGCATTTTATTTCTTTGACGAACAATTGGTCCGGGTTTTTACAGATCAAAGTGATCTACAGGCTGCTACGATGCCTTTTATTATCTGGGTGGTGCTATTCCCAATCATAGCCTCTCCCTGCTACATTTGGGACGGCATCTATATTGGCCTCACGGCCTCCAAAGCGATGCGTAACACTATGCTCATCGCATTAGTGATTTACTTGCCATTTCATTATTGGCTTTTCCCTATCTATGGTAATCATGGACTTTGGGGAGCATTCCTGATTTTTATGGCGCTGCGGGGTTTGCTGATGTGGGGGGCGTTTGGGA
>JAHDHW010000322.1 GCA_020631105.1 Saprospiraceae bacterium
AAAAAAAGGCCAGTACAAACTGTACTGACCTTTTATTGTGTCGGGGTGGCAGAGCTTGTCCCGCTATGCGGGAATTCGAACCAATCTTGTCAGCTTGGCAAGCCTGCAACCTCAGTAGTTAAACTTAGATAGTTAGATCAAATTTTTATCGGCTAAAAACCTAAAAGCTCCTCTTTTCTTAATTTTCTTTTCAAGGTCCAAAGCCTCTTGTTTATGTTCAAAAGCGATTTGATAGATTAAATTCCAATCCTGAGCTCTTCCAGTAAATCCTTTATGGTTAGCGTTGTGCCGACGTAGTCTTTCTATTGGAGGTAAGGAGGTGTAGCCAGTATAGTATTTATTGATGGACTTAGAGAAAAGGATGTAGGTTGTAAAGTTCATGTATTAAAAATAAAAAAAGGCCAGTACAAACTGTACTGACCTTTTATTGTGTCGGGGTGGCAGGATTCGAACCTGCGACCCTCTGCTCCCAAAGCAGATGCGCTAACCGGGCTGCGCTACACCCCGAGTGGTGTAAAGAGATGAAGCGGTTCCGGATTGCGACCCCCACGCAAAAGCGTGGTGCGCTAACCGGGCTGCGCTACACCCCGAGTGGTGTAAAGAGATGAAGCGGTTCCGGATTGCGACCCCCACGCAAAAGCGTGGTGCGCTAACCGGGCTGCGCTACACCCCGAGTGGTGTAATGTGGCGGTGAGGGCGGGATTCGAACCCGCGGTACAGTCTCCCGTACGCCAGTTTAGCAAACTGGTGGTTTAAGCCACTCACCCACCTCACCGTGAGTAGTCCAAAATCCATTGATTTTGGGCGCTTTTCAAGCCAGGCTTGTTACAAAAGCGCGACAAAGATAGAATTCCTTCTGACAAAAATCAAGCAGGAATGAGTATATTTTTAAATATTTTTTTCCTGTTCCCTTAAATGGGTATTTAAAGCCTCTAATGTACTTTTTTGCCTCCTTTTCAGGCGGTTTTATCTTGGACGCAGCTCATTCTTCTACTTTTGAACGATAACTTTAATAGAATCATTCCCAATTGAGCTTAATTATGAAAAGTTATCAAGGATTTCCTCAAACGAAACATGATCAATGATGGATACCGTAGGTTATGCAGTATTACCTTTATTCTCTTAACCCCCATCGAGTAATTACAAAAGCAATCAAAAGAAGTACTGCCCCCAAAAGAAAGGCTGATCCAGGGAAATAAAACGGCGTATCAACTTTGGTCGTATAAAAGAAAATTCCGGTCATGATCAATGGACCAAAGATGGTCGTCATACTCTGTATAGAAGTCAGACCGCCTTGCAGCTCTCCCTGCTCTTTTGGGCCAACCTGTCCAACCATATAAGATTGTAAAACCGGTCCACATATCCCTCCTAGACAGTAAGGGATCAAAAAAGCAAACATCATCCAGGAGGCATTCGCAAAAGCGAATAAGATCATCCCCAGAGCATATAAACTAATCCCAAATAAAATGCTTCGCCTGGTCCCAAATTTATTCACTACAATCTGTGATAAACCTGCCTGAACAGCACTGATCAAAATTCCTGCAAATGCTAGTGAAAGCCCTACCGTGCTTTCGGACCAATCGAATCGAAACATGGTAAAGTAGGTCCAGTTGCTGTTGACGGCATGCGAGGATAGGTATAATAAGGCTAGTGCAAATAAAAAATAGCGGATAGTTTTATAACTGTAAAGTCGGGTTAGTGTACCGATAGGGTTAGCTCGTTTCCAGTTGAAGGTGCGCCGATTTTCCGGGCTTAATGATTCCGGTAAAATAAAATAACCATAAAGGAAATTAATGAACGTTAGTACCGCTGCAACATAAAAGGGAACGCGTACTCCAAATTCTCCAAAGATGCCGCCTAGCAGAGGACCAACGATAAATCCTAATCCAAAAGCACCACCGAGCAAGCCAAAATTCTTGGCTTTGTTTTCTTCGGTACTGACATCTGCAATATAAGCTGATGCAGCAGTATGACTGGCTCCGAAGATTCCTGCGATGATCCTTCCGATCACCAACCAGGCGTAAGTGGGTGCAAAAGCAAGCATCAGATAATCAATTGAAAAGCCAAAGAGTGATAAGAGAATGATCGGCCGCCGCCCAAATCGATCACTTAGCCCGCCCATAATCGGTGAACACATAAATTGAGCAATGGCAAAGGCAGTGATCATATAACCTCCATAAGCGCTTGCTTCGTTGATGCTGATTTCCATTAACCCTGCAAGCAATTTCGGAAGAACCGGAATAATTATTCCAAAACCGGTTATATCAATCAACACGGTAATCAATACAAAATTAACAGCTGCCGATTTTTTGGAAGGCATAATCGTAATCAATGAATTAAAAAACAGGTAAGATAATATTTAATCCGGTGTATTTTTATTCGCTGATGCTTACGTGCTCTGAAATGGGCTCCAGGCT
>JAHDHW010000130.1 GCA_020631105.1 Saprospiraceae bacterium
GTTCGTTCGATACCAATAGTTCCGAAGCTTTTGACGGTTTCTGCTGCGAAATTAATGACTTCGGGTAGTTGTTCTCTTTCCGTATCGGTCCATTTGCCGAGGACATAATTTACCTGTCGCCCTTTCGAAAAGTCATCTCCAATTCCAATCCTTAGACGAGCATAGTTGTTTCCACCATTAAGTTGATCTATATTTTTTAATCCATTGTGACCTCCGTCTTTACCTTTGCCGCGTAGGCGCTGAGTACCAAAAGGAAGGTTTAGATCATCGAGAATAACCAGGAGATTCTCTTTTTGTATCTTTTTCTTTTGTAGCCAATATCGAACAGCTTTACCACTTAGGTTCATAAAAGTAGAAGGCTTAAGCAGGACAAAGGTGCGTCCTTTGTGTTTGAACTCAGCGATATCACCCAGCGAATCATCTTTAAAAGAAACCTCGAAAGCTTTTGCCAAAGCATCTACTACTTCGAATCCAATGTTATGTCTGGTGTCATCATAATCACTGCCCATATTACCAAGGCCTACAATAAGATATTTCATAGGATCAATTACTTCAGGTTGTTGTCGAAAAAATGATTTTAGCCAATTAAGCATCCGTTATTTGCAATTTGAATTGCAAAGATATAAAAGACTATTTAGACAGCAGGATTAAACTTTAATTTGATATATCATAAAATTAATTGTATTTTTGACTGTCACAATCACATCTTTTATCCCCTCTACTTATTTTTATCTGGCACTTTTCACCTATTTGATTGAGCAATCAATCACTTTTTCTATTACACAAAATATTTAAAATCGGCTCGTTATGATATGTGCGTATCTTAGAGGGATAGGTGTACTATGTCTATGTTTATTTTTTCATGGACTGACTTTTTCACAAATAAATATTGAGGCAGATCGTGTTGATGCTTATTATGAAGTTGGGGAGACTGCAATCTTTACCGTTAATACTAATGGGGCAGGTCAATTAGATTATTCTTTTTCTTATGACAATAACACGGAGTCTTTGTCTTCGGGTTCCCTAAATATATCAGGAAATGGAACGATAGATATTCCACTCTTAGTTACGGAGCCTGGGATAGTATTTTTGGAGGTAAGCAAAGATGGTAATATTGCTAAGAAAGCAATTGCTGTCAGTTATAGTGAGATTGGCCCGCTCGAAGAAGAACCTATTGATTTCGACGCTTTTTGGAGTTCGCAAAAGAATTTGCTTGAAGGTGTTCCATTAGACATAGAGTTGAATCAGATAGAGGCAGATGCCTATAAGACAACCTATCGGATCAATTTTTCGAATATAGATGGGCGAAAAGTTTATGGTTATATGTCGATTCCTCAGGGGGGCGGTCCGTTTCCTGCGATTATTACATTACCTCCATTTGGTGATTTTCCAGGAATTGTTCAATCGGAAGGAATTATAGCAGAACGAGGAGGAGCTATTTCTTTGGCTTTAAATATACATAATGCTGAACCCGACCAGCAGGATCCCAATGCTTACAGCCCTAATGATATTGCAGATCCGGCAGGCTATTATTATCGATATGCTATCCTCGGGACTATTCGTGCAATTGATTATCTTTTTACGAGAGACGATTTTGATGGGCAAAATATTGGTGTAATAGGTGCAAGTCAGGGAGGAGGGCTTGCTTTGATGGTAGCAGGGATTGATCAACGTGTAAATCTATTGGCTCAATCAAAGGCCGCTCTATGTCAACATACAGGATTAAAATATAATAAAGCCAGTGGGTTTCCTGATTATATTCAAGAGTCTAGAAATACCGTAGGTACTCCGACACATGAGGTACAAACTATCGATGCGGCAAAGTACTATGATGCTATTTATTTTGCAAGCCGATATACTGGCCCTTCATTAAACATTGTCGGATATAATGATGATGTTACACCTGCGGCGACGATTTTGGCGGCGTATAATTCATTGAAAGGGCCCAAGATATTATATCATGAAATCAATGGTGGACATAACCCTCATCCTGATGCGTATTGGGATGCGCGATATGACTTTTTTCGGCGTGTTTTTCCTACAATGCAGAGTCCTCCCTGGCCTTGGCCGGGAACAACATTGGGTTATTTAATAGATGCTGGGCCATTCGCAGAAACAAATGTGAATAGCGCGCTAAGTATGACAGGACTTATTGAAAGAAATAATGAAATAAATCCTGGAATCTCAATTCGTTGGACTTTAGAGGAAGGCCCCGGTACGGTAAGTTTCTCTACTCCGAACAGCTATAATACAAGTGCAAGCTTCTCTGAAACTGGTACTTATATTTTACGGTTTTCGGCTGAAGATAAATCTATGCTTTCGGCTACAGGTGCTTATTATAGTTTAGTAGATTATGTTACAGTAAATGTTTCAGAAGGTAATAATGAGAATAATGCTACCCCTACTGTTACTTTATCTACAGCCTCAGATATGGTTTCGGATGTATTTACAGTAAATGTGGACTTCTCACAATCTGTTTCAGGATTAATATTGAATGACTTTGATAAAACTAATGTTTTGCTCTCCAACCTTCAGGGGAGTGGATCTAGTTATACTTTTACTGCAACTCCGGTCAATGAAGGAGCCATTAGTATATTATTGCCCGCTAATAAGGTGAGTAATTCCTCTAATATTGGTAATGAAGCTTCAAATGAATTAAACATAAGTTACGACCAGGTTAATAATAACGGGACGGTATCGGAGTTGACAATAATCCCTAATAAGTCTGAGGCAACCTATGAGGTTTCTGAGACAATACTATTTAATGTGACTTCTAATGAATCAGGCCAGGTAAATTACGTCATAAAAAGAGATCAATTCAGTAGTCCTTTAAAAACAGGAAGTTTCTTTCTCTCCGCAGGTAGTACCTATACCATTAGTTATAATCTTGATTCGCCGGGCTCCGTCTTATGTGAGCTTGCACAAAATGGTCAATTCACTTCTGCGGGGGTATTGGTTTCTCCTTATGAGATAGAAGGATTAAAACAAGAACCTTCTGATTTCGATACTTTTTGGGCTGGTCAAAAAGAAGCTTTAGCGGATATACCGATAGATCCTCAGGTAACTTTACATAGTAGCTCTACATATACTAAAACTTATCGAGTGAATTTGGCAAGCATTGATAATCGTAGGGTATATGGATATATTACGATTCCTGAAGGAAACGGACCCTTTCCCGCTATGCTTACTTTTCCATCATTTGGAAATACTTCAACATTAGTGCAACCGGAAGTAGCTTTAGCGGAGAGAGCAGGTGTAATATCTGTTTCGATGAGTGTGCTAAATGTGGAACCTGATGAAGTTGATCCTAATGGTTATAGCCCTAGTGAAGTCTCTGCTCCGGAAACTAACTTTTATCGTTACGTTCTCCTTGGAGGGGTAAGAATGATTGATTATATATATAGTCGGTCAGATTTTGATGGGGTGAATATAGGGGCACTAGGTGTTAGTCAAGGGAGCGGTCTTGCACTTTTATTAGCTGGCTTAGATGATCGGGTTACTTTGCTAGCGGGAAGTAATCCAAGTCATTGCGAAAATGCTGGGTTGCATTTTGATAAAGCTAGTGGGTTTCCCTATTTTATACATGAATCAAGGACGTCAAATGGAAGTTATGCTCATGAGTTAGCAACAGTGGACGCGACGGCTTATTATGATGGGGTTAATTTTGCGAAACGGTTTGATGGACCAACCTTAATGCTGACGGGTTATAGAGATGATGTGAATCCTCCTTCAACCGTTTTTGCAGCATTTAACAATTTGAAAGGGCCTAAGATAATGGTGCATTCTCTTGACTTAAACCATTACCAAAATCCGAATGAGTATTGGGAGGGGCGCTATGATTTATTCCGCAGATTTATTCCTTCTACACAACAAGCACCTTGGCCGTACAGTCCTAGTACTCAAGGTTATTTCGTAAATGCAGGTGCTGACGTATCCGTTGATAATGGGGAATCAACTTCCTTAAATGCAATTGTACGAAAAGAGTCAATAAGTAATCCACCTCTTCCTGTTGAATGGAAAATGGTTAGAGGGCCTGGGATCGTTACTTTTTCCAACCCTCAATCCTACTCTACAAATGCTTCCTTCAGTGAGCAAGGAACTTATATATTGAGATTTATTGCAGAGGATTACGAAAAACTTAATAGTGATAGAAAATATTTCTCTTTGATTGATGAGGTTACTGTAGTGGTAGGCTCTGATAATGTAGGAAGTTCTTCTTTGCTTATAAATTGTCCATCTAATATTAATGTTACGGCTGATCCACAAACTTACTCGCTTCCAGTTTACTGGGCAGAAATTACGGGATCTTCAACCTGTACTTCTGGAGTAACTAATATTCAGCAAACTTCAGGGCCAAGTAATGGAAGTACTTTGCAAGTTGGAGAGTATGTTATTAGTTATCAGGCAAGTGATCAATGTGGAAATATTGAATCTTGTAGCTTTAATGTTGTGGTTAATCTGCCTGAAGTTAGTCAGGATTATTGCTCTTCCAGTGGTGCTCAACCTTGGGTGGAATATATTTCAAATGTTAGCTTTGGAGGTATTAATAATGATTCTGGTAAAGATCTTTATGGTGATTTTACATTGCAAAATACTGAGGTAGAGCGAAATCAAACTTTACCTATTTCTATAACTTGTTCATTTAGTTATTTTAACTACGAGGAATATATCAAAGTATGGATTGATTATAATCAGGATGGTATCTTCCAGGAGCCTAGCGAAGTTGCATTGGAAGGTATAGTCGAAGTTCCAGCATACCAGTCTTACAGTATCCCTTTTACAGGGTTTATTAGTATCCCCTCTTCTGCAAGTATCGGTTCAACGAGGATGCGAATTTCAATGCAAAGAGATGGCTTTGCGGATGCTTGCGAAAACTTCATTTATGGGGAAGTTGAAGATTACACAGTATCCATTAATGCGGGAGGGAATAGTTCAAGTATTAATCTCCAATGTCCAAATAGTTTTACAGTTTTTGCGGAAGAAGGAGAAACCTTAACGGTGGTATCTTGGTCTGAACCTCAGGTAATATCCACTTGTCCCATAGGAGGAGCGGAATATACTTTATTAAGTGATGTGAATAATGGGGGGCAGTTTTCGCTTGGACAACAAACCGTTCGTTATAGTGCAACAGATAATTGCGGTAATTATGATGAATGTTCTTTCAATGTGACGATAGAAGAGAGTGTTGACAATACTGGCAACCCGCCAGCGTATTGTTCGGCTTCAGGAAATGATGCTACGAGGCTTTGGATTAGTCAGGTAAACTTTGGGCAGATCAATAGTACCTCTGCAAAAGAAGGATATAATGATCGTACTATTGAGCAAACTAGTGTATTTCCAGGCTTAAGTTACCCCATTTCAATTACGGCTAAAAGTAGATGGAATGGCTATTTTAGCCATGTTCGTGTATGGATAGACTTTGACCAGGACGGTGTCTTTCAGAATGTAGAGGAAATTGTAATGGAGGATTATTTTTTAACTGCAACAAACGGAGTGCAATCATTTATTTTAAGTGGGCAAGTATCCATACCATCTAATGCTTCTTTTGGAATAAGTCGTATGAGGGTTATTGTAAGTAGGGACGCTGCACCAGATTCTTGTGGGGAGATTGATTTCGGAGAGGTGGAGGACTACTCCGTTAATATTTCTAACCCAAATGGAATATTGGCTCAGCCTGGCGATAATCTGTTTTTAAGTTTAATGGAAAATAATGGAAAATTTGATTTGCAGTGGGTGTCGAATAGTGATTACAAAAGTGCGTACTACGAAATAGAAAGATCAACTGATGGGGTTAATTTTGAACCAGTAAAAGAGCGACCAAGTGAAACGGAAGCTGAAGTTCCAATTTATTATCAAGAATATGATTTTAATGCTATCGAAGGACTTAATTACTTTAGAGTAAAACAAATTAACCATGATGGGTCAACAGTTGTTTCAAATATACAATTAGGGGAAACTTTGTTCGATTCAACTCAACCGATAGTGTTTCCTAGCCCTACAAAAGATTATGTAAATATTGGACTAGGCCAGATTCAAGGCTTGTCAGGAAGAATTACTATTACTGATGGTTTAGGAAAGGTACATCTTACTAAGGATTTTGATGCGTTTGAAGCCCCCTTGTACCAATTCGATATTAGTTTATTCAGATCAGGAGTATATTTTATCAGGATTAATCCAAAAAATAGAAGGCCGGTGGTGTTGACTTTTATTGTAGTAAATGAGGACTAAGAGAAGCAGTTGATACTGCTTAAGAGTTAATGCGATAGGGGGATTAAATCGATTACTACAATAATCGATAAAGAATCATTGGGCTAGTACAAAGTCTTTTATCTTTTTTATGATAAAAGTCCAAATTGGTTCTTAGCTTTGTTTTCCCAAAAGTGTCGATTGTACCATGAGTGTTTACCTTTCTGATAGTATCAATTTTTTGTCAAAGTTAACTCCCCGAAGGGTTTGGAACGCTACTAAGGTATTGTCGTCATTCTATCTGACTAAATGGAGTGGCCGCCCCACACAATGGGGAAAACCATTCACGGTATCTTTCGAACCAACCACAGCCTGTAATCTTCGCTGCCCGGAATGCCCGAGTGGATTGAGATCATTTACTCGTCCTACTGGTAATCTCAAACAAGACTTTTTTAGGAAGACCATGGATGAAATGGCGAAGGAACTGCTATATCTCATTTTCTATTTTCAGGGAGAGCCGTATATCAATCCTGATTTTTTGGATATGGTTAGCTACGCTAAGCAAAAAGGGATTTATACGATTACATCGACTAATGGCCATTTCTTGAATGAAGAAAATGCGCGTCGAACCATAGAATCAGGGCTTGATCGAATGATTATTTCTGTAGATGGAACTACACAAGAGGTATATGAGCAATATCGTAAAAGTGGAAAACTGGATAATGTATTGCAAGGTGCCCGGAATGTAGTGAAATGGAAAAAGAAAATGAAGTCTAAGACTCCACATTTGATTTTTCAATTTCTGGTAGTTCGACCGAATGAACATCAGATTCCACAAATTTATGAACTTGCAGAAGAAATTGGAATTGATGAAGTCAAACTAAAGACTGCTCAGGTATATGATTATGAAAATGGGAATCCACTCATTCCTACCATCGGTAAATATGCTCGCTATGCTAAACAGGATGATGGTACCTATAAAGTAAAAAACAAGCTACTTAACCATTGCTGGAAATTATGGCACTCTTGTGTCATTACCTGGGATGGACTGGTCGTACCTTGCTGCTTTGATAAAGATGCTACGCATCGACTAGGAGACTTGAAAAAAGAATCGTTCGAAACCTTATGGCAGGCCCCTGCATATCAATCTTTTCGTAAGCAACTACTCCAGGGAAGAGATCAAATTGACATCTGTACGAATTGTACAGAAGGCTGTAAAGTTTGGGCTTGATTTCTGGTAATTACTTTGTTTTTACCGATTTGCGCAAAAAATTACGAAAAAAAGTATAAATTATATTTAGAGTTCAAGGATAGACAAAATAATGTAACTGACTTGTAATCAATGGGTTGCAATAAAATATTGTATTGATTTTTTTTCTATGTTTTAGAAAAATTTCGCAATGTCTAATATTATTTTGACTTTTCCAAAAAAAATATCGATTTTTGTATTTCATCTCTGCTTCGGAGAAAATCCCATAGGCGATAAGTTTATTACTGAGAAAACTAATGTGTTAAACATTCTTTGAGAGAACTGCGTGTGTTTTAAATTCTAGGAAAACTACATAATGCTAAACATATTATTTTATTGAGGCGCTACATTGCGTCCTTTATTATGTTCGGCATATAGAAATAAAACTGAGGAATCTGCACCAGTTAGAGAAGTATCAAACAAACGACAAACAAACATTTAAAGACTTAACTTTTACTTCTTTTTATATAACAGCATAGGGTAACATCCTCAAATTCAGCAAAATGACGACTTACAAGACTATTTTCAAAGGGAGACTCGAATTCGGAAATCCCAAAAGTTATGACAAGGTGCTTAAAATGTACCACCATCGGGTTGAGAATTATTACAAATCCGATATCTTACTCAACGATGAAGAAATCTTCGATGAGTCTACCTCTTCATTAAATGTTCCTCGATTTATTACTCAAGGGTCTATGAAAAGCTGGAAGAACACTATCAGCTTGCTTGAGTATTTAGCTCAATTTGCCGTTTCTGGTAATATGGGGACCTGGATGACGGAGGAAGGAAAAATTTTAGAGCAATGCCTGGTAGAACCTAAAAGTGATAAGGTAGCAGTACAGGCTTTTCTAAAAGGACGTGATTTAATCGATCAGCAAGGAAAAGAGGTTGAAGCTAAAGAAGCTTTGAACCGTGCTATTTCAAAATTTGAAAGACATGCACAGGCTTATGAGCGAAGAGGGTTTATTAATTATCGTCTGAAGAATTATGAAGATGCAATGTATGACTTTACAAAAAGTATAGACATTTCATCTAATAATCCAGAACCTTACTTTGGCCGTGGACAGATCAAACTTATTCAGGAAGATTGGAAAGGTGCGATTGCAGACTTTGATCAAACAATCAAGAAGTCAATTCCTTTACAACCTATCTACTGGAATGCTCGCCGTATGAAAGCGGATTGTCACCTGAAAATGGAAGATTACAAAGGTGCATTAAACGACCTGAAATTCTACTCAGCGCGAAGATTCCGACCTGATGAGCCAAATTATGCATGGCAACGATATACTAACTTCCATTACGGAAAATGCTTGCTAACAACTGGAGAGCCAGAAAAAGCAATTGAAGCATTTAATAAAGCACTAACGATTGAGGTAGGGATGGACAAGGTTCCAACTGGAGAAATCCACTTGTATCGTGGAGATGCTCGTAAAGCAGCTGGTAAAACCGGCTACTTAAAAGACTGGCAAGAATCTCTTCGCCAGGGGGTTAAGGAAGCGAAGGTTCGTATCGATAATCGAAAATAAGCGAATGACGAAAACTACCTGTTGTACAATATGATAGTTTGTCAATAATGTTGTTTCGTCCATTAGCTTAACAAATAAATAACAAGCCCGTTTTTTCTCGATAGAAGAAACGGGCTTTCGTTTGTCCAAAAGCTCGTAAAGCAGCCTTTTTGCCCTTTTTTCCGTTTTTTGAGCCTCTACCTAAGCAATGCGAAAAGCTATTCGTACGTCTTATATAAGGAATAAATAGTCTCAAAAGCATTTACGAGAAGAGGTGGAATGCTTCATAAAGGCCCCAATTTTGTTACTCCTCTGTCAAACCTTCGTTATAATATAAATATCACTAACCGATGAACTACTGTAAGAAAATATTTTTGGGTATGAGTTTGATGATTTTGAGCGTCGGTATTATAGAGGCTCAAAGTTATACCACGAAGAAAACCGTTTCCGGAAAGCTTAAAAAAATCTGGGAAAAAGGGATGCAGTATAATCTCAAAGGAGAAGATGTAAAAGCAATCAAAGAATTTGAGAAAGCATTGAGTATGGACCCCAGATTTATTGATGCTCAGTTGCAATGGGCTGCTTTGCATTATGAACTTAAACGATATGATCTTGGTGAACAAGGCTTCGAAAAAGTACTAGCAATTGATCCTGATTATAATAAAAAGGTTTGGTACACATTAGGCCTGGCGGAGCTTCGCCAAAATAAGTATACAGAAGCAGCAGAGCATTTCAAGGCCTATCTGGATTCTGGAGCAAGGAATAAAACCCTGGTCCGGAAAGCTAAATTAATGGAAGGCAATGCCCGATTCATTGGACAAGCTTTGGAAAATCCTGTGCCTTATAATCCTGTTAGCCTTGGAGATAATGTTAACTCTCCAAACTCAGAATACCTGCCATCTTTAACTGCCGATGGTCAAACTTTGGTTTATACCGTCCGGGAGCGGATGGATGAAAATTTTTACGTGAGTACGATGACTGAAGAAGGATGGTCGGTCGGAAAACCAATAGAGGCAATTAATACACCGATGAATGAAGGTGCTCAAAGTATTTCTGCGGATGGAAAGATGATTTTTTTTACGGATTGTGGAGGGCGAAAAGGATATGGAAGTTGTGATTTGTTTTATGCAGAAGTGAAGAATGGACGCTGGACAAAAGCCCGTAATGTAAGGAGTCCGGTCAATTCAAAATCATGGGATGCGCAGCCTTCAATCTCCTCAGATAAAAATGCTTTATACTTTTGCTCGAATCGAGAAGGAGGACAAGGAGAAAGTGATATTTGGGTTAGCTATCGACAAGAGGACGGTACGTGGGGTGTACCCGAGAACCTTGGAGATGTGATTAATACTCCAACGAAAGAGCAATCTCCGTTTATTCACCCTGATGGCCAGACGCTTTATTTTATGTCGAATGGTCATCCCGGCATGGGGGGCTATGATTTATACTTCTCCCGTAAGCAAGCGGATGGCTCCTGGGGTACACCGGTCAATATGGGTTATCCGATCAATACTAAAAATAATGAGGGGGCTTTGATTATTAGTCTTGATGGCACGACTGCTTATTATGCATCAGACCGACGATTAGGCACGACGAATGAAGATGCAGATTTTGGAGACCCTAACCTTTCGAGTGATACAGATTTGTACCAGTTCGAATTATACGAAGCGGCCAGGCCCCAACCTGTCACTTATGTACAAGCGGAAGTTTTTGATATTGAGACTAAAGAACCGCTGTCGGCTAATATAGAATTTGTTGATCTGGAGACCGGAGCAACTTTTGCGAAATCCCAAACGGATACAGAAGGAGAGTTTTTGATCTGCTTGCCGTTAGGAAAAAATTATGCACTAAATGTATCTAAGCAACGCTATCTTTTTTACTCTGATAACTTTGCTTTGGATCATAATAATGATTCGCCGGAGTCGCCGACAACGGTCGGCACCTATCGCTTATCCATCGGCTTACAGCCTATCAAAGAAACAGTCGCCGAGGGAACGCCGATAACCAAAGGTCAACCCGTAATCCTGAAGAACGTGTTCTTCGAAACGGCCAAAGCCGATCTACGACCGGAGTCACTGGTAGAGTTGAATCGGCTACGCCAACTCTTGGAAGACAACCCAAGCCTGAATATTCGAATTAATGGCCACACGGATAATGTAGGATCTGATACGGATAATCTTCAACTATCAGACGACCGTGCAAAAGCCGTTTATAATTACCTTGTTACTAATGGGATTGCTGCTGCTCGTTTAAGCTCAAAAGGTTATGGTGAGGATGAGCCCATTGACACGAATGATACAGAAGAAGGGCGTCAGAAGAATCGACGGACAGAGTTTGTAGTAGTGGACTAAGCTTAAGGATGTTTTTCAGCGACGTCCCTTGGTGCTGACCATGCTTCGCATGGGCGGCAAGCTCAGCGAATAAGAATAAAAATATCAGCGATCTTAATTATTGATTAGCATTTTTTCTTCATCGACTGACTCCGTTTGACTATTCATTTTAATTGTAGATTTTAAATCCTTAGCAATTGTAAAATGAAAAGTAGAACCCTTTCCAGGAGTTGATGAAACCCAAATTTCCCCCTGATGTCGATGGATGATTTTTTTGCAAAGCGTTAAACCGATGCCAGTTCCCTCATACTCTTGCTTGCTATGTAAGCGTCGGAAAATGTCGAATATTTTATCTTGATACTCTTGATCTATTCCTATTCCATTATCCTGTACTGTAAATAGCCATTGGTTGCCCTGATCCAGATACTTGACTGTTACGACTGGTTGAGTTTTGTTGTTAAATTTAATGGCATTACTGATCAGGTTTTGGAATACCATTTCAATTTGATTCTTTTCGCATAATATCTCAGGAAGAGGCTCAATATCAATGACTGCATTTCTGCTTTCGATGTACTTAGAAAGATCTCGGAGTTTGTTTTCGATCACACTATTCAAATTAACCATTTCGAAATGGATGCCTTTTTTACCTACCTGCGAAAAGGTAAGGATACTTTCGATCTGTTTTGACATACGTTGTACACCATCAACGGCAAAGTCAATATATTCAAAAGCCTGTTTATCAAAATGCTGCTTGTATCTGCGCTTTAAGAGACTGATGAAACTTCCAACTACACGTAGCGGTTCCTGTAGGTCATGGGAAGCGATGTAGGCAAACTGTTCGAGGTCTTTATTAGAACGTTGTAACTCCTGATTGAAATGCTTTAGTTTTGATTCGCGCTTTTGTAGTTCCAGCTCTACTATTTTTCTTTGGTTGATTTCTTTGTTCAGGTCTTCATTATATTTTTCGAGAACTTTGTTTCTTTTTTCTATGCTTCGGGTGTAGTACTTTACGCTGGCCCAGAAGAGTAATAAAGTGATAATAAAGAGGCCGATTTGAAAACCTAAAGTTTCCCAGTATGCCGGTTTTTTGATTATTTTCAAAGTGGTACCCTCTTCGTTCCAGATGCCATCATTATTCGCTGCTTTTACCCGGAAGGTATAGGTGCCGTGTTCCAGATTTGTATAGATTGCCGGAATAGGCCTGTTTGAAAAATTCCAGTCTTTTTCTAAGCCCTCCAGTTTGTAAGCGTACTGATTCTTTTCAGCGCGATCATAATTCAATGCGATATATTCAAGCGATAGATAGTACTCATGGTGTTCCAATTCAATTTCGGAACTAAATGTAGAGTTGACACGATTGCTGCCTTTGGGTCCCATTTTTCTAACATCTGTAATATATACAGCTGGAGGGATTTCATTTTTCTTGAGCGAGGAAGGAGCGAATTTAGCAATGCCGCTGTAGTTACCAAAGTAATAGTAACCTTTTTCATCAACGAAGCTTGATCCGATTAAAAAGTCATAATCTCCGAGGCCATCTCGACTTTCGTATTTTATAAATTGTTCGTTGCTGGTGTTAAAGAAAACGATTCCATCCGTTGTACTCGCCCATAGATTTCCATCATAGGTTTTTCTGATGCTTTGGATGTTAAACTTGTCATTATTTTTACTGAAGTTAGAGAACCTTCCTTTTATGATATCATAGCTTGATAATCCACTGGTGCTACCAATGTATAACTTGCCATTGGTCTCTTCAAGCGCAATGACTCTGTTAGAGGCAATGCTTTTTTCGGGGTTACTGGTGTCATGCTTAAAATGCTTGAAAATAAAATTACCGCCTTGATGGTCTAATAATAAATTCAAGCCATTATAAGTGCCTATCCAGATTTGCTTTTTGCTATCCTGATAAATTTGAGTGATAGCATCATCACTAAGGGTGGTTGGATTATTATCATCATGTTTTAACATATGATAACTACCGTCATTTTCAAGCAATACAAAAGCCCCCTGGTCGGTGCCTATCCATACTCTGCCGAGGTAATCCCTTAAGAGTGTACGAATGAAAAAAGTATTGAATTCTACTTCTAAACTTGTAGGGGTAGGGTAATGAATGAGATGGTGGGTCTCCATGTTAAGTACGAAGATTCCATTTTTGGTTCCTATGTAGAGGTTTTCGTTATCATCACTATATAAAGTTGAGATGTATTGTTGTTGGAGTATTTTACTTCTGGTGTATTTAGAAAGTTTTCTGCTGTTAAAATCATATTTAAATAATCCTTGTTCACCTCCTGCAATCCAGGCAATCCCTTCTTTGTCCACAAATAGGTTTTGAGATTTAGGGGTCTTTGAAAAGTCTTCAAATATCTCATGAACTTCAAACTGATTTGCTCGAGGATTATATTGACTTATTCCTCCGTGTGTACCAAACCAGATGATACCCTGGTTGTCTTCCAGGATTGCACAGGTGTTATTACTAATGATTGAATTTTGATCTTTCGAATCGTAATAAAATTCTATGAAATTAAACTCAGGGTTTGTACTGCTTGTGTTAGTAGAATTTTTTTGGACAAGTTTATTCAGACCATCCACAGTAGCGACCCAAAAATTATGATGACTATCTTCAAAGATTGCTTCAATATGGTCACTCGCCAGGCTGTTTTTATTTTGATCATATCTATATCCATGAAAGATAGGACTCCAGGTGTCTTCTGTAGAATTATTATTAGCATCAGGAGGTAAGCTGAATGTTAATAAACCTGCACCTCTGGTACCGATCCAGTATCTGTTTTTACTATCCTGCATTACCGTCCAGACGTTAAGGGATTCCTTTTTATCTGTTGGTGCAAATCTTCTAAATTTTAAATCATCAATGCTACCAGCTTCAGAAGGAATTGCTAAATGTACCCCCCCGGCCCAGGTGCCGATCCAGATCCAACCTTGATGATCTTCGTAGATGGATAGAATAGCTCTTGCTTTTAAAGCATTATTATCCTCTTTGTTGATTTGGTATGACGTGAAAGAATTAGTTTGAGGAGAATAAATATTGAGACCGTTTTCTGTGCCTACCCAGATTCTCCCGTGCCTGTCTTCGAGAAGCGATAACACTTCATCATTACTTAAACTATTAGGATTCGAATCATCATGTCGGTAAGTAGTCCAGGTGTTTGTTATTTGATTGAACTTAGTCAGCCCCCCTAAACGAGTACCAATCCAAAGATTGTTTTTGGAGTCCAGCATTAATGCTCTGATGTTGCTAGAGGCGAGGCTGTTAACAGTTGTGGTGTCTCCACTTTTATAAGTTTTGATGGATTCTCCAGATTCAAAACGACAGAGTCCATCCGTAGTGCCGATCCATATAAAACCTAAATGATCTTTTGCAATAGCATTAACTGTGTTGCTCGGTAAGCCATCGCTGTTATTAAAACCAATAAATCTAACTTCATTATTAGTTTGAGCGTTTAGAAGATAAGCGCTATTTACACTAATAAATAGGGTGAGAATACCTATATAGATATATTTTATTGAATACAAGATTTTATGTTTGTGTTTGGATTGAATTATTCTATCTCAAATTTCGTACCTGTGTAGGTGAGATGATAAACCAATAACCAATCTTTACAATATTTGCGATTCAATGAGAAGGTGGAGTATCTGCTAAGTATAGTTACGTTTGTATTGATGAAAAGTTATAGATTTTATAGAAGATTTGTAGAGACTAGGGTATTTGTTTAAGTTTTGTGTTAGTGTATTGAATATTAGTCGACTTTGTACAAATTTGAGTAGAGGAGGAGAACAGGATTTATGTGTAGTATTAAATAGTATGCAT
>JAHDHW010000009.1:0-27902 GCA_020631105.1 Saprospiraceae bacterium
TAACCTTGAATAAAAATATAAGATTGATAGAAATCAATCGCTCTTTTGATCGCGGTCATTTGATAGATGGGCTTAAGTACGGATATTGTATTTGATAACTGGAACAACTTCTATGCTAAAGACGCGATAACGTTTTTAACAAGCACTGGAATTTGATGGTATAATCTATGGGATACCGTTTAATTCCGGTGCTTCTTTTTTGGAAAAGGAAGTAACATGGGCACTTTCTCCTGGTAAATACGGTATGCGTCACCAAAAGTATTTAGTAATTTTTGTTCTTCAAGTCGGGTGCCAATGTAGAGATAAAGTGTAGAAATAAATGCGATAACTAAAAACGTATTTGTTGCTTGATACAAAAACCAACCCCATAAAAGCAACAAGCCCGAGAAATATAATGGATGTCGTACATAAGCATTGAATCCATCTGTTTTCAGATCATCTTTTGGTTGGCCAGGTATTCGCAGCTGTTGCGTTCCCGCAAACTCCCCCAAGTCATACTGGCGTAATGCAAAGAACATAAGGACTAAACCACTTGCTAGCAAGAATATTCCGAGGTATGATAAAAGCTTCACCTCAAATAAAAAATGAGCATCTACTTGTTTGTAGATCCATGCAATTGGAATTAATAATAAGATGGCTATTGCATTATAAATGATTCTGTAAAAACGAGGATTAATAAAGGATTTGGGTAATCGTTGTTTTATGTATTCTGAAGCCAGTAAACTATGTAGCACATAATATACAATCAGTGCAATTGCAAGTATCCAAATGTCTAAAGTATTCATTTTTTAAAGGTAAGGAAAGCCTGATTTTTCTTTTGTGATTTAGGTTACGGAAGGTTAGTGTTTTGAATGTTAACTTGCGGATAGTTAATCAAAATGAATAAAATTATGTTTGGATTTGTGAAAAAAATATTAGGCTCAAATGATACTTTAGTACAAGAATACTATGATAGAGGAGCAATAATCTTAGATGTACGGACCCCTAAAGAATACAATAGCGGGCATGTTGAAGGAAGTGTAAATATCCCATTGCAAAATTTAGGAGAAAAAGTATTAAAACTCAGACAAGGTAATAGACCTGTTATTACCTGTTGTGCATCTGGTATGCGAAGTGCGGCAGCCGCTCGGCAATTAAAATCTGCCGGAATGGAGGCAATTAACGGCGGTTCATGGACCAGCCTTCAAAAGCTTAAAAGATAAAATTTCAAAGAAAGGCTTATAGCCTAAAAAAATAAACACACAATCTTAAGTAGTGCTAGAGTTGATGACTGATAGCACTATTTTTAATAGATACAAACATAAACTACTTCACTTATGAAGATCTATCAATTAAGTACACTCTTATTTGCACTAATTCTATTGCTAGCTACTTGCTCCGAAAATGGACAATCGAATGAACAATTAACGAACAAGCACGAATACCTCGAAAAAGGTAAAACCATCGCATCTGCTACCTTTGCTACGCTTAGTGGTAAATTACAGGAAGCTATGCAAGAAGGAGGGGTGCAAAATGCGGTAAGCTATTGTAACCTTGCGGCTAATCCTCTGGTAGATAGCCTCGCAAAAATCTATAATGCAGATATTCGACGAACTGCACTGCTGACGCGTAATCAGGCGAATAATCCTACCGCTAGGGAATTAAGACAATTCGAAATCTATCGTTCAACACATAAAGCTGGTAAAACTATGAACCCGGTAGTGCATTCCATTGATCCGAACACTGTAGCTTTTTATGCCCCCATCCAATTGATGCCACTCTGCGAAAAATGCCATGGCAAAGTTGGAGAAAGCATAAGTTCTGAAGATTACGAACATATCAAAAAGCTATACCCTCAAGACGAAGCCATTAATTTTGCCACAGGGGACCTGCGCGGGATGTGGAGTATTTCTTTCCAAAAATAAATCGGTATACACCCAATTTGTTTTACAGATATTCTAATTTAGAATAGTTTTAATCAAGCTATTACTTTAGGCCTGCCTAATCTGATACCTTAATTCATTTGTTATCTGTAAAAATCAAAAAATGAAATACTCAATAATCGGGGCAGGGATTGGAGGCTTGACAACTGGCTTAGCATTTGAGAAAAAGGGAATAGATTATCAAATTTTCGAACGCTTCACTAACCTGAGTGAAGTCGGCGCAGGTATTTGGTTATCTCCGAATGCCTTACAAGTACTTGATTATTTGAATGTGCTGGATGCCGTAAAAAACCAAGGGAACTCAATTGAAAGGATTACCATTGGTAAGCCGGACTTGTCGCCAATTTCAGATAATCCTCAAGGCTTAATCAGAAAAATGTTTGGATATTCTTCTATAGCCATTCATAGAGCAGCACTCCAGAAAATATTGATTGATAAGGTTCCGAAAGATAAAATTTCACTTGGGCAAGATTTTAAATCATTGCGAACTATAAGCGAAGATAAGGTAGAGGTAGCGTTCGAAAACGATTCAAGGGTTATGACCGATTTTGTGATCGGGGCCGATGGAATTAATTCGAAAGTCAGAAATCAAATCTTTCCAAATAGTCAGCTGAGATATACTGGACAAACTTGTTGGCGAGGGGTGGCAGAGATAGAACTGACGCCAGATTTTGACCATAGAGTTTATGAGTTATGGGGCGATCAAATAAGATTCGGGTTTTCAAGAATCTCAAAAGGAAAATATTATTGGTTCGCAGTTGCTTTGGATAAAGCGAATGGAAAAGACGATAAAATAAAGCTTCGAGAAAAATTACTGAATATGTTTAGTGCATTTCATTCAACAGTAATAGAACTTATAAAAGCCACGCCGAATGATAAAATTATTAGAAGTGATATAAACGACTTAAAACCAATGAAAAATTGGTACAAGGGTAACATCGGCTTAATTGGCGATGCTGGTCATGCTACAACTCCAAATATGGGACAAGGAGGAGCACAGGCTATTGAGGATGCGTATTATTTGAGTAATTTGATTCCTAACTCACCAAATGGAAATGCCTTTAAGGCCTTTGAAGCGAAAAGAAGAAAAAAGGTTAACTTAATCGTAAGTCAGTCCTGGATGACGGGCAAAGTCGCGCATTGGAAATACGGAAGAGGAATAAGAAACTTTATATTGAAAAGTATTCCGAAGAATTTAATGAATAAAAAGATGATTGAAATGTACCAAATCGAAAAGTACAACAGCTAAGAAAGTTGATGGCGGTCATATCGCCAAGACATTCTTATCTTACATAACCGAATAACTAATTGGACTATGGATGTTGAAATTCTTTCCCGGATACAGTTCGCTTTTACGATTTCGTTTCACTACATCTACCCACCGCTGAGTATTGGTTTGGGCTTGATCATGGTGATCATGGAAGGTCTTTACCTAAAGACGGGTGATAAGCAGTATGAGACCTTGGCGCGTTTCTGGACAAAGATTTTTGCGCTCACTTTCGGTATTGGTGTGGCGACGGGTATCGTGATGGAGTTTGAGTTTGGGACCAATTGGGCAACCTACTCTCGATTTGTAGGAGATGTTTTTGGGAGTGCTCTGGCCGCAGAGGGGATTTTTGCTTTTGCCCTGGAGAGTGGCTTTTTAGGCGTATTGCTGTTTGGCTGGAACCGGGTGAGCTCAAGAGTACATTTCATAGCTACGCTAGGGGTCTTTTTAGGTTCTTGTTTTTCGGCAGTATGGATTGTGATTGCTAATAGTTGGCAACAAACTCCGGCGGGGTATCATGTTGTCGGAGAGGGCTTGCAGGCAAGAGCAGAGATTACTGATTTTTGGGCGATGGTCTTTAATCCATCCAGCGTTGATCGCTTACTACACGTTTGGCAAGGTGCGTTTTTGGCAGGGGCATTTTTGGTGTTGAGTGTACATGCTTACTATTTATTGAAAGGACGTTATGTAGAGATTTCGAAGCGAGCCTTTAAGATCGCCTTAGGTGTGGCGACTACCTTTTCATTACTACAATTAGTCAGTGGTCATCATTCTGCCGAAGGAGTATCCGTTAATCAACCGGCAAAGTTGGCGGCTATGGAAGGGCACTTTGATAGCTTAGCGGTAGCGGATATGTATTTGTTTGGTTGGGTAGATAAGGAATCGGAGACCGTCACTGGCCTGGGTATTCCTTCTGGGTTAAGTTTATTATTATACCAGGACCCTAACGAACCGGTGATCGGGCTAAACGCCTTTCCAGAGGACGAACGTCCCTCGCAGGTCAATGCAGTTTTTCAGTTTTATCATATCATGGTAGCGATCGGAATGTTTCTGATTGCTTTGACAGTATATACGAGTATCCAATGGTGGCGCGGGAAGCTCTTCGAGCAACGGTGGCTACTTTGGACCTTTGTCTTTGCAGCACTAGCGCCGCAGATTGCCAACCAGGCCGGTTGGTTTGCTGCCGAAATGGGGCGTCAGCCCTGGGTGGTCTATGGCTTACTCCGAACCTCGGATGCCTTATCAAAAGCAGTGACTGCTAATCAGGTTTTATTCTCACTGATTATGTTTACGATAATTTATCTTTTCCTCTTTTTATTATTTGTTTACCTCCTGAATAAAAAAATTAAACATGGGCCTTATGATGAAAAGCTTATAGATCGGCGACCCTTACAAAAAGGGATGAGTGAGCAGATTAAATGATGCACCCTAAGTCAATTCCCATCGTATACGAATTTATGAGGAGGATCAGCGCACGGATCCTGATATACTGATAAGCGTAGCTTTGTCAGTATCATCAGGAGAAGATCAGCGAATAATTATACTCCTCTGAGTTATCCCCATTGATTTTTTTAATTTTAAAATATTTTTCAAGGCATTAAACCTAATACAAAACCGTGAGTCAAAACAACGAATCAAATGGCAATCAAGCCAGTATGGAACGATCGGACGAGCAAATATTAGCACTCTTACAGAGTGAATCGACCTACGAACAGGGCTTTCGGGCCTTGATGGCGAAGTACCAGGAACGGCTGTATTGGCATATCCGAAAGATGGTCTATGAGCATGATGATGCGAATGATGTGATTCAAAACACCTTTATAAAAGTATATCGGAGTATCGCAAAATTTGAGGGAAAGTCACAATTGTATACCTGGCTATACCGAATTGCAACGAATGAGTCGATTACTTTCATCAATAAGAAAAAGAAGAAAGCGACGAGTTCGATTGACAACGAAGAGTTTAACCTGGCGAATCGATTACATGCAGATGAATATTTTGATGGAGATGAGATTCAGATGCAATTACAATTAGCACTTGAACAACTTCCCGAAAAACAGCGCCTCGTTTTTAACATGCGCTACTTTGACGAGATGAGTTACGCAGATATCTCTGAAATATTAGAAACCTCGGTGGGAGCCTTAAAAGCTTCTTACCACCATGCAGCAAAAAAAATTGAAAGCTACCTTAAAACGGTCGCTGAAGGATAAAACATTTATCAATAATGATCCACAACGAAGAAATACGAAAAGAATTGGAGGAGATCGCTCCTTACCTGGCGCAGCAGGACCTGCAGCTTGGGTTCAAAGTACCAAAGGGTTACTTTGAGGAGTTGACCGAAACCGTTCTTGAAAGCACTTCTCCTCTAGCGGAGCTGAAAAAAGAACCTGCTTTTAAAGTGCCGGCGAATTACTTTGAGTCTTTACCAGATCTAGTCTTAGAGCGAGCAGCTCCAAAGCCAGTTCAGGAACGAGTGCCAGAAGTAGTAAGCAGCCCACAGCCTAGCTGGTTGGATGAACTATTCAATAGTATTGCGGCTTTATTTCAGCCACAGTATGCGCTTCGCTTAGCAGGTGTTGCAGCTTTAGTAATCGCTGGATTCTTTGTCTTTAATAATCTGAACTCGAATGTTGAGGCACCAGTACTGGCGGAAGCAGAACAGCCACTGCTAGAATATGGAATTAGTCTGGATGATTTGACGGATGATGATTTAGCTTTATTGCTTTCGGAAGACACAGGAGAGGAAGGCTTAGATGAGCTGGAGCCTTACTTAGATGAATTACTGGATGACTTAGGGGACCTTGATGATGAGGATCTAGAAGATTTCATGTAACCTCAATTAGAAATACGTAAGCCATATCAACGTAAGTTGATCAGTCAATTAACAATAAAAAATCTCAAATAATGAAGAAGCTAGTTTTATTTTTACTCATGGGCCTTTTTGTGGTAAGCAGCTATGCCCAGCGTAACCTGGAGAATAACCCAAAAGTGATGCAAAAGCGTAAAGAATTCTATAATAAAGAATTACAGTTTACTCCTGCGGAAGAAAAAGCCTTCTGGCCGATCTACCAAAAGTATCAAAAAGAAGAAGATAAACTCCGTAAAGAGTATCGACCAAACGCGAAGCTGGACTTGATGAGTGATGCCGAAGCGGAGGCGCATATTAAGCGTTCGTTTGAGTATGACCAAAAGAAAAATGATCTTAAGAAGACTTATTTCGATAAATTCTCAGAAGTCCTTCCGGTCCGAAAAGTGGCTTTGATTGGTGCGACCGAGCGGAAGTTCAAAAAACTAATCCTAAAGCAAGTTAAAGCGCGGAAAGGAAAATAGTCCAAATAGAATTTTAGATCAAAATATCTGGTTGAACAGATGATTAGAGGCTATGCCTCGAAAATCAGAGAAGACTGTCAAAAACAGCCTGTTGGCACTCGAATTTTTTCGGGTGCCTTTTTTGTTTTAGCGGGCTTCTCTATACCTTGCAAGCGTGTCAAATCGATTAAAAGCCCACCTTGCCCTTTTTGTGGTTGCGCTCATTTATGGTGCTAACTTCAGTATTGCAAAAATCGTATTGGATCCGGGGTATGTGCTACCCTTTGCATTCATTTTATTTAGAGTGCTTGCAGGGTTTGTGGCTTTTCAGATTATCCATTTGGTTTGGATAAAAGAAAAAGTGAGTCGTAAGGATTTAGGCCTGCTAGCAATTTGTGGAGTATTTGGAATTGCGTTAAATCAACTTTCCTTTTTTGCAGGGCTCAAACTAACCAATCCGATTAATGCTTCTCTAATTATGACGACGACTCCAATGATCGTTCTAATTGCAGGTGCGATATTGATAGGAGAGCGAATTACCAAGCGAAAGATGCTGGGGATTTTGATTGGCGCAAGTGGAGCAATTCTACTTACACTCTATGGTAATCAACTTCAGATCCAAAGCGATCAGTTTATTGGCGATCTGCTCATATTTGTAAATGCTACTTCTTTTGGTCTTTACATGGTCTTAGTGAGGTCTTTAATGAAGAAATATCATCCGATCACTGTGGTCAAGTGGGTGTTTTCCTTTGGCTTGATCTACGTACTGCCTTTTAGCTGGCAGCAGGTTCAGGTAATTGAATGGCATACTTTTACTTCAGAAATATGGCTGTCTTTTGTCTATGTACTCGTTTTTACTACGGTCCTTACCTATTTACTAAATGCTTTTGCCTTGAGTACGGTGCAAGCTTCTACGGCAAGTACTTATATATACCTCCAGCCTTTATTGGCGAGCTTGATTGCAATATTTTTCTTTGATGCTACTCTGGAAAATGTAAAGCTATTTGCTGGTATACTTATCTTTTTAGGGGTATACCTCGTTAGTAGTCAATCAAGTAATCGATAAATCGATGTCACATATTAGATGGCTAATGTGCTAAAATACTCTTAAAGTCTTCTAAAAACCCTATTCGTATATAATTTTTAACACTTTATTTTTCGTTCAATGTATTAGCATGTGGCGTAGAGTGAATTAGGTGTAGATATAAAAAACAATTTTAATTTGTATTAATTTTTAAATTATTGATAATCAATATATTATACAAATAAAATAAATTTTTAATGCTTGCCTGGTCCCGTCATTTTTTTCAAAAATAATGCGTAAGACACCTAGTTTCTTTGCTTCTTTTTTATGTATATTTACCCATGTTATAACTACACATAGGACATGAATCAACAAAACCACGAAAACCAAAACCTGCAAAAAAGCCTGATTTCTGAGTATGAGGCTATGTCACAGAAAGGAACGGTAGGTTTTTATGAGGAAACGGTATTTCTCACACTCGTCGAGCACTATCAGGAAGCCGAGCTCTTTACTCAAGCAATGGAAGTAATTGAGCACGCAACTCGTCAACATGCCTTTTCATCTACTCTATATAAAAAGAAAGCACAGCTTTTATTAGAAAAAGGTTGTGCCACACAAGCCTTAGAATGTCTGGATCAGGCTGCTGCCTATGCACCGAATGATTTGGAAGTCACCATTCTGCAAGTAGAAGCATTAAGTATGCTGGGGCATATTCATGAAGCACATCATGTGCTTGATAAAATGGAGCAACAAGTTTCTACAGCCTACGAACGTAGTGAGATATTTTTGAGTAGAGCCTTACTTTTTGAAACGGAGCAGAAGTTCTCTAAAATGTTTTATGCGTTGCGAGAATCTATTTTGGAGGACCCATCCAATACCGATACACTTGGGCGAATCTGGTTTAGTGTAGAAATGTCCCGTTTATTTAAAGAAAGTATTGATCTGCATATACAGCTTATTGATAATGACCCTTATAATTATGTAGCGTGGTATAATCTCGGTTATTCTTATAATGCTACCAAAGATTATACTCATGCAGCTGACGCTTTCGAATATGCATATATCATTAATGATCATTTTGAGTTTGCTTATAGAGATTGTGCAAATGCATGTATTAAGATTGGACAATATCGTCGAGCATTAGATTGTTATCAGGAAGCGCTTGACCGTGTAAAGCCGGATAGTGAAATCCTTACGAATATTGGATTTTGTATGGAAGCGCTTAACAATTTTGAGAAAGCGAATACCTTTTATCTAAAAGCAATTCAGCTTGATCCTCAGGATGATAATATCTACTATCGATTAGGAGAATCTTATAGTAAAGAGCATAAATGGCTTTCAGCGGTTGCTGCTTATGAAAAAGCTCTTTCCTTAGAAAAACGTAATGAAGATTATTATACAGCCTTAGGGAAGTGCTACTTCCAGCTAGGAGAACTTGAAGATGCGAAATACTATTTGTGCAAAGCAATCGATATCGCACCTGAAATAAGCAATTGCTGGATCTACTATACTAACTTCTTGTTAGATACCGGAGCAATTGAGGAAGCTATAGAAAATATTGATATGGCTCAAATGCATGCCTGTGGTCTGGAGCTTAATTTCTGTAAAGTGGCCTGCCTTTTCGCTGCAGACCGGAGAGAAGATGCTTTGCTGTGTTTGAATCAGACTCTGGAAGAATATGAATTCAACCCAGAGGAGGTGTTTAACTACTTACCCGATCGAAAAAATGACATTGATGTACGTAGTATTATTGCTATACATCAAGAAAGATAGTACTCTTATTTTATACTGATACCACTTCAAAATTATACTAGAAAGGAAATGGAAGGATTAGATCTGACCATTTTCTTTACTGGTATATGATCAAAAATGCCGGCCAATACTCTTTTGGCGAATTAAACTCTTAGCCATTTATCTAATTCTTTGATTTTAAGGGCTTCGGCATATTTTTTGCAACAATATTGGCATCCCACCCATCACCTCCCCCAAAGGTATACTCCTTTATTAATTAAACTTTCCCATGAATTATCTTTTACGCTCATTAATCTTATGCCTGGTATCTTCTAGTCTGCTAATGGTTAGCTGTAAAGAACCAGAAGAAAAAACTGTAAGTACAGATAAAGAAGAATATCAGCTAGAGGAACAAAAAGAAGTAGGTAATAACTTTGTCACTTATGTAAACCAGTTAGGTATCTACAATATCCTTGATAAATCTGAGCATGCAGAGATTTATGATTATGTAGGTCAACTCTGGGCTTCTACCGTAAATAACCAATCCGTAATAACACGATTAGATTTTGACTGGGAGGTATTTATTATCCATGATGATGACATACGAACTGCTTTTTCTGTACCCGGAGGTAAATTATTTATCTATACAGGCTTACTAAAAGCAATCAGTAACGAAAGTGAGTTATTTGGTATCATGGCACATGAACTCTATTATATTGATCGAGGAGCAACACTTAGCGCAATGATTTCGGAGTATGGCACTTTGATAGTAGGAGATATTTGGCTTGGATCTGATACAAATGGGGCGAGAGACTTAGCGGAGACAATTTATCAATTACAAATACCGTCGTACGAAGTAATTGAAGCAGATAGATTTGCGATAAATTTAATTTGCCCTTATCGATACGACCCTAAGGGGCTTAAGTCCTTCTTGGAGTTGGCACATAATGCGAGCTATGAAATTGATTGGCTACTCACAAGGCCCGGAGAAGAGGATAGGACAGTGAAAATCGAAGATATGGCAGTCGACTGCGGAAGTGAGGAGTTTAAATTTGTAGAACGTTACGAGGAGTATAAAGCTATGCTCCCTTAAAGGGTGATAAAGTTAAACATCCAGATTGAGTACTGCTTTTTCCATTTGATAAGCATATCCGGCAGCACCTATAATGCCAGCATTATTAAGTAATTCTGCGGGAATGATCGGAACAGCTTTGAAGCTTAAGTAAGATTCAAATTTGTCAAACTTCTTACTGCCTCCTCCTCCTAATATAATTAGATCAGGAGATAATAATAAGGCTACAGTTTCCAGGTAACGATCGAAACGGCTTGCCCATTCTTTCCATGAAAGATCTTGTCTTTTTCTGGCACCATCAGAGGTGAATTGCTCAACTACTTTATTGTGACCTTTTAAGTAGAAGTGTCCGAACTCTGTATTTGGAATAAGATGACCATTTCTAAATAGTGCCGAACCTAGCCCGCTGCCAATAGTAACAATCAGGACAGTATCCTTGCGATTAGCACCTGCACCATAATTCATTTCTGCGATACCTGCTACATCCGCATCGTTCCTTACAAAAACTTCACATCCGGTCGCCTTAGAAAAAAGCTTTTCGATATTCGTACCAATCCAATCCTTATGGATATTCGCAGCAGTTCGAGCAACTCCTTTCTTAACCACAGAAGGGAACCCAACACCAATCACCTTCCCTTTGTATTTTAACTCTTTTACTAATTGCGCGAAAACTTTTGCCACCTCATTAGGAGTAGAAGGAGAGGGCGTTGCTAAGCGTAATCGTTCGCTTGTTAAAGTCCCTTTTTTAATGTTTACAACCGCTCCTTTTATCCCTGATGCACCTATGTCGATTCCTAAATATTCTTTCTGTGGCATTTGATATAATTTCAAAATTTGATCGGTCAGCAGCGGATCAAAACTACTGACGCATGATAATTACTTAATAACTCGAATTTTCATTTTTACATCTTTCTCGGGACGATCACCTGGAAGAGTCCTTACATTGGCAATTTTATCAATCACCTCAAGCCCCTCGATTACCATTCCAAAAACGGTATATCCACGATCCAGTTGAGGTGTCCCTCCAAGTTCCATATAAGCAGCCTTTTGGTCTGACGAATAATTGAAATCCTTTTGTGCTTCCATCATACTCAATTGGCGTTCAGTGACCGGACGTCCTTGCACAATGTAAAATTGTGAACCAGAAGATTTACGTTCGGGGTTTACCTGGTCTCCAGTACGTGCTGCAGCAAGTGCTCCTTTGATATGTATTAAAGAATCCACAAACTCTCCCGGCACTTGATAACCTGGCCCACCAGAGCCTAAACGGTCTTTGGCTTTTGCATTCTTGGATTTTGGATCTCCTCCCTGAATCATAAAACCATTAATGACCCGATGAAAAAGTAAGTCATCATAAAATCCTTCTTCGGCTAGTTTGATAAAGTTATCCCGATGTTGAGGAGTTGCATCATAGAGGAGAACAAGCATGTTGCCGAAATCCGTCTGAATTTCCACAAAGCACTGCTCCGGGGACTCTATCAGAAGTTCTTTTTTCTTTATCGCTGATTTTTTGCCATTGGATGCTTTCAGCACAACGGTATAATTACCAGAGTTAGCATAACGGTGACTAGGTGCTACTTCTGACGAAGTATTCCCATCTCCAAAATCCCATTCATAAGTTTCTCCTTCTTTTGGAGTAGTTTCAAATTGTACATCAGCAGGAGCCTCATTCTCTCCGGAATAAGTAAACTCTGCTACTGGCCGGCCGCAGGCAATAAACAATAGGCCTAAAGCCAGGATTAATAATCGATTCATCTATTTCAACGGTTTAACTTATTTATCCTTAATTCACAATCCGCACTTTCATCTTAACGTCTTCTACTGGTCGATCCCCTGCTTGGGTAGCTACCGCAGCAACTTTGTCAATTACTTCCATACCTTCAACAACTTCACCAAAAACTGTATAATCGTTATCCAGCTGAGGTGTCCCACCCAGGGTACGATATAATTCTTTTTGAGCTTCAGAGTAGGTTACGCCTTTTTGCTGTTCCAGCGAGCTGAGTTGTGCATCAGCGATAGGTTTGCCCTGGACAACATAAAATTGTGAGCCTGAGGACTTTTTCTCCGGGTTGCCATTTCGAGCAGCAGCCAAAGCACCTTTAATGTGTAGCGCTCCGATTTCAGCAGGTACCTGATAGCCTGGCCCGCCTGATCCCAAACGTTTTTCTAGGGGAGCATCTTTTGACTCAGGGTCTCCTCCCTGAATCATAAATCCATTAATGACTCGATGGAATAATAATCCATCATAGAACCCTTCGCTAGCCAGCTTTACAAAGTTATCTCTATGCTGAGGGGTAGAATTGTATAATTTAACTTTCATTGTACCATAATCCGTCTCGATTTCGGCATAGGTGAATTCATCTCCGCCACAACCGGCAAAGAGTAAGCTGATAAATAAGAGTAAGACAATATGCTTCATTGAAATTGTATTTAGTTTACTTAATTCAGGCAATTTGATTACGGGTGAATTGCGTAAAAGTTATCGTATCAAAGTAGAAGTTTCATATGGTGAAACTATTCTTCTTCATTTAGGTTCGCAGATTCAGCGTCTAAATCTTTAAAGTATTGTATGACTTTGGTTTTAAGCAGGCGAGCTTGATCTGTTACTCCGCTTATTTGTAAAGGACGTAATAATTTGTAATGAGGCCAACCGTCTGCATCTCGTCCTTCAAATTCATAATAGCCATCGTAGCTTAGGAGGCGACAGGCTGCAATATGCATTAAATCTTGTTTTTCCTCTTTAGAGAAATTTTCTCCCCAACGTCCAAGCTCTTGTATCCCGATCAGAAATAAAATACCATTTAGATCTGGTAAGCTATTTCGGTTAAATTTGTCTTTAATCTTATGACGTACACTCAGCCATTCGTAATCTAATTCCCAGTCTTCCATACGTACTTATATTTAGGTAGCGGAAAATAGTTTTTGGATGATTCCGCAGAATATCTAGGGTGCAAAAATAATAATTTATCTACATAGTTTTGTTGTAAACAAGCCAAATCCGAGATTCGTTATGCAAGTTAAATGATCATGCTTATTTATGGCTTCCAGATTATTCTTCTCTTACCATAGCAGAGATTCTTGATGCCTTTAATGCTGGCAAAATTGAGGCTAGACTACCAATAATAACAACAGTAATGGCAACAACTATAAAATCTAATGGTCGCATACTAATTGGATAAGCATCAACTACGAACCCTTGCGGAATAGGTACTAGTCCATGCGAAATCTGTAAACCATATAAAACCAATGCGATCAAAAATCCAAAGATCATCCCAACCAGGCAAAGTAGCAGGCCCTGATTAAGGAAAATATTTCTAATCATCTTTTTTGTAGCCCCCATAGATTTGAGAATGGCGATATCTTTCTTTTTGTCTAATACAATCATCCAAAGCGAACCAATCATATTAAAAGCAACCAAAATAAGCGTCAATGAAAGAATAGCAAAGCTTAGCCATTTTTCAATGTTCATTAATTTGAGAAATGCTTCATCCTGCTGATAGCGATCTTTTACTTCAAAGCCTTCTCCCATAACCGCATTAATCTGTTGGAGGATGGTCGTGTGATCACGGTCAGAATCCAAACGAATTTCGTATGCGCTTATCTGGTCATGACTTTCTAATAGTTTTTGAGCAAAGTCAAGAGAAGAAAGGATGTATTGATTATCAAAATCCTGTTGAATTACAAAAGTCCCCGCTGGGTAAAGGAATCTTTTGTTAAACTTTTTCACTGTAGAAGGTTTCTTCTTAGCCATATAAACAGTGATTGGCGTAAATTCATTATCAATATTTACGGACAATTTATTTCTCATCCCAACTCCCAGAACGGCATATTGTCTGCCATTTGCTTTGAATAAAAGATCTCCTTCGCGGATCATAGAATCAATACGCGTAACCACACCATAATTCTCGTCGACACCTTTTAGTGTTCCGAAATCCCTTGATCCTTTATACTCGAAAAATGCTATTTCCTCTATTGTTTCAGATACGGCGACTACACCGTCAATGGAGGACAGGGCAGCAATTTTTGTAGAGTCAGAGGTAAAAGTTTTGCCTTTGGTCGCTGTAATTTTAACATCCGGATTGAAGGCACTGAATAAGCCGCTGATTAAATCTTCAAAACCATTGAACACGGAAAGCACCAGGATTAAAGCTGCTGTACCCAATGAAATACCAAAGACAGAGATACCTGAAATTACATTAATTGAGTTGACGGATTTAAAGCTAATCTTCTTTAACCAAAATAGAATGAGTAAAAACGGGAGTAAGAAGATGTACCCTATTCCTAACACTAACAAGACCCCGCTAATACTATTAGCAAACAAATATCTACGGGCAATTTTTAAGGAAATATTCATAAAGTTAGCATCAATAGGGTTCGAAATGTTACTTTTTTTAACACTTGCCGTCTATAAAGCATCGCACTAGCGATACAAATAAACACCAAATCGGAGATTCGAGTCCGAAAATTTAAGAAAATCCTAGCCTGATTAGGATCTATTGTCGTTTATGTTCGGCATTGTTGTAAGCTATTTTTTACTACAACGTGGACAAAGATAACGACTACCCAAACAAAAACATTTTATTATACCCTTTTTACAAAAAACACAAAACTACTATGGATTATCTAAACAATTTTCTCCAAACCTTATCCAATAACTTTGGTAATATTTTACCTGGCGTTTTTGGGGCCCTACTGGTTCTGATTATCGGCTTGTTAGTGGCTAAATTATTGAAAAACCTTGCGCTACGCTTATTTAAACGCACAAAATGGGATGAGCGTGTAAGTACAAGGATGAATAGCGAATTTAAACTAGACCGTTTTGTCGCAAGCCTTCTTTACTACCTGGTAGTAATTTATACACTATTGTTAGTCTTGGATATGTTGGGGCTGCATAATGTACTCGCACCTTTAGAAAACTTAGTTAATAAGTTTTTGAGCTTCTTACCTAACATTATCGGAGCAGGGATCATTACATTTGCAGGTTACATGATTGCTAAACTAGCTTCTGAAGCGACTGGATTTGTTTCAAATACCATTGAGTCTTTCGGAGAAAGAGCAGGTTGGAGCAGTTCTCTGGACTTAACAAAACTGGTTAAGCAAATTGTATTCATCATTATTTTTATCCCTGTATTTATAGTTGCACTTGATACGCTTAATATGAAAGCGATTTCTGAGCCGGCGACCGAAATGCTCAGTACTTTGCTTGCAGCAATTCCAAGTATTTTAGCAGCAGTGATAACATTAGGTGTCGTTTACTTGATCGGTAAATACGTTGTGGCTATTCTAGTTCAATTATTACAAAATTTAGGTACTGATCGACTTGCAGACCAAATGGGTTTAAGTGGCATTATTGGGTCTACCTCTTTGTCCAAGCTTCTCGGAAACGTGGCGTTCTTTTTTATCCTTTTTACAGGAATTATTGCAGCGACAAATAAGTTGGAGATGCATTCTGTAAGTAATATTCTAAGTGATATTTTTCATATCTCGGGTCGTGTATTCTTTGGTCTTATTATCCTTGCCCTTGGTAATTTTATATCTACTACCGCAGCAGGTGCAATGTCAAAATCTGCGGATAATGCGTGGTTAAGTTCTGTTGCACGTTTTGCAATTCTCGGAATCTTCCTGGCTTTTGCTTTACATACCATGGGCATTGCTGATAGTATCGTTAACCTGGCGTTTGGATTGACTTTAGGCGCAGTAGCGGTTGCATTTGCTTTGGCATTTGGATTAGGTGGACGTGAGGCTGCTGGTAAACAGTTAGAATCGTTCTTTGAGAAACTAAGAAGTAATAAGTAATTTTTTCAGGTTGCTACCCCATTCTCTTGCACACCGGCTTACTTTACAATTATATCGTAACAGTAGTTGGTGCCTGCAAGAGTGGTGTGACTTAGCTTTAAAATAAATAAAAGCATGTCGATTCTTAAGAATTATTTTGAGCATCCGGAAGATAGAAATGATTTTTTTATAGCACTGGTTGTTATCCTTTTTTTTGGCGTAGCCATTATAGGATACCTGTATAACGCTAACCCCAAAGAAGTCGAGATGTCGAATAATGAATTACCTGACCGGGGAATCATAGCGACATCCGATAAGACGGAAAATGAATCTATTCTTGCTCCTATTCCTTTACATCGAAGCATTAAGAGACAACAGAAAGAATGGCTGTCTCAACTGGAAGAAAAAGGCATTAGTAATACTACTGCCTTAGCTTCCATTTCTGAGGATTCTATTTCAATTGACTTGGATACGATGAATAGTGTTTTTGCTACAGACATTGTGGAACCAGTGGTAGCTAGCGATAGCATAGATCAGAGAAGCAATGACACTAGCAAAATCGAAACAATCTTGAGGGGCAGTAATGAAATGAAAACCTTAGGAGAAAAGGATACTATGAGGATAGTAGAGACCACTGAGCTTATTGATTCATTGGAGTCTCCCTTGGAAACTACTTTTACGAATACCGGAGTAAACGAATATTCAACTGTAGCGAAAGATGGAGAAGATAGATTGGGTCAAGAAGGTTGTGCAATTTTTCTGGGGGCATTCAAATCCAAGGCAAATGCAGAACGCTTAGTGACTAAATTGAATAAAAATCCGGATTATGTTGTATTCAGTAATTACGAAAGAGGATATCAGGTAGTAGGTGTAAAGGTGTCTTGCGAAAAACAAGCCGCAAACCAAGTGCTCAAAGATATAAGAGAGCGGTATAGTAAGGATGCTTGGTTTGCACCAGTAAAAAGTGAAGAGTAAATTTAGAGGTGGTCCTTAGTGATCGCCTCATAAATTACGCTTTGTATTCTAGGGCGATAGTCGTTTTTACTCAACTTGAAATTATTCATGGAAGGGTAAGTCCGGTTTGATAAAAAGATATAGACCAGGCCCTGATCTGGATCTACCCAGGTACATGTACCTGTGAAACCTAAGTGTCCGAAGGTGTTTTCTGATGCTTCGGCACATACATTTTGGCTTCGTTCAGCGTCTAGTTCTTTCATGTCAAAGCCAAGTCCACGTCGCGTACATTCTGGATGTCGACTAGTGAATGTTCGAACGGTGTAATCAGAAAAGTAGTCTTCTCCTCCATACTTTCCACCGTTTAAAACCAATTGCATAATGATTGCAAGATCATTGGCATTTGCAAAGAGACCCGCATGACCGCTTACGCCTCCCAACATGGCAGCGCCCATATCATGGACATAACCATGTACACGTTGCCTTCTGAAGTAGCGGTCTTCCTCCGTTGGTACGACACGAGATAAAGGGTGTTTGAGCCAGGGTTTATATCCTGCAGTTGAAAGGCCCAGTTTATTATAAAATGTTTTTTCAACATACTCATCTATAGGCATACCTGTTTTAAAGTGAACCATATCACTGATCATATAAAAAGCTAAGTCGCTATATTTATAACCTGATGTAGAACGTAAGTCAGAGGTGTAAATCTGGTTTTTGATCTCACTAACAAAATCCTCTTTCATGAAAAGTTTGTCCGTGACGGGGATTGTAAAATCCGTCTTTGCTCTGCTGGAGTAAAATTTTGTCATTGGCCTTGGATTACGTCGACTATTAGTGACCGTCTGTTTATAGAAAGGAATCCAAGCGGTTAGTCTGGCACGATGAGCCATCATATCCTGAAGCACAATACCCATTTTGTTCGTACCTCTAAGCGGAGGTAAATAAGTATCTGTTGGTTCGTAGACACTAAGTTGCCCTTCGTCATGAAGCTTCATAACGGATAAGGTAGAAGCAGCTACTTTTGTAATACTGGCAAGATCAAAGATGTCTGAGACTTTGGTCCGTTGTAATCGTTTGTAGGTATGATGCCCATAAGCTTTATGAAAGACGACTTTACCATCTTTTGCAACTAGCACTACGCAACCGGGAGTAGCACGATCAGTGATTGCTTCCTTGGCTATGTCATCTATTTTAGCTAGAGTCGCACTATTCATTCCTACTTCTTCGGGGATACCATATCCTAACCGGAAATTTTGTAAAGTATTTACGCCATCATTGAATCGACTTTTAGAAGATGCGGTTACAGGTAAACGACCAGACATTCCAAAAGCACCAAAGATAGCCTGCGCAGCAAGGTCCTCGGTATCCTCATCCTCATTATAGGCTTGTACTAATCTATCAGCATAATCAAAGTATTTCAAGGCATAAGGATTGCCGAAAACAGTGAGCACAACGTTTGTCTCCTGATGTAGTGCTTCCAGGAATTTTTTGGTGCCGGAGCTAATGCCAAAACCTTTACTCGCAAATTGGCTCATATCATGTAACCCTACAACTACTATGTCGAACTGCTTAAGTTGATTGATTAGCTGTTTGTTTTTTGATCCGGATATCTCTTTGCCAATATTATGATGTGTAATCTTTGCGTACTTATCCAGCGTTTGTTGAAATTTTGTTCTGCTATTTGACCCAATACTTAAGGATGCAATTTTAGTCTGGTCCAGATCTTTAATTGGAACTAAATCTCCTTTATTTCGAACCATGGTCAAAGCATTCTGGATTAATTTACGCTTTAGTGCATAAGCTTTACCGTTATTAATATCAGCGGTAGATCCATTTATGGACAGTGGTTGATATTCGGTCAAGCCTAATCTGTACTTTGAGCGAAGTACTTTTTTGACTCTTCGATTGATATCATTTAAATCTAAAGTGCCATCAGCGATGTTTCTGTTAATCGCTTTGAGTGCCGCAGGTACATCTTGAGGGAGCAGTAAAATATCATTTCCGGCCAGTAAAGATTTAACTTCTACCTCACCAGGTTTGTAATGTTTGGCGACCCCTTGCATACCTAGCCCGTCCGTAAATATTAAGCCGTCGAACCCAATTTCATTCCGTAAAATATTGGTAACCGTATTCGGTGAAAGTGAAGTAGGCTGATGAGGAGTGTTATCTATAGATGGCACCTGCAAATGTGCAACCATCATACTTTGTATTCCGTGCTGCGCTAAAACTCTGAAAGGAAATATTTCAATGCTATCCAGTCGGCGGCGATTGTGAGCAATGACCGGTAAGTCATAATGCGAGTCGACGTTAGTGTCTCCGTGCCCCGGGAAATGTTTTGCACAAGCAATCATTCCATGATCCTGCATACCTTTCATATACATATAGCCTTTGGCAGCAACATTATATCGATCTTCTCCGAAAGAGCGAGTATTGATTACCGGGTTTTCGCTATTATTATTGACATCAACAACCGGAGCAAAATTTATATGGATGCCTAGGCGATTACACTGGCGAGCAACCTCTTTACCAAGATCATACAGTAGGCGATTATCCTGAATAGCACCGAGCATTAGAGCTCTGGGAAAGTTGATTGTTTTTTCTTTGAATCGCATCCCGACTCCCCACTCTGCATCCATTGCAATCATCAGAGGCACCTGTTTGCTTAGTGCCTGATAACGATTCGTTAGTTCTACTTCTTTTTCCGGGGTACCTTGAAAAAAGCATAAGCCTCCGACCTGATAGTTTTTTATGAGTTTTTCAACTTTGGCGATATGATCCGGACCAAGATTAGAATGCGCCCGAATCATCATGAGCTGAGCAATTCTTTCGTTTTGGGACATCGCATTGAATTGTTGCTCTACCCATTCCTCTTCGCTTATTGAACTTTGTGCTTTTGATATCATGCTACCACAAAAAATGCAGCAGAGTATCATACTCCCAATTAATCTTGTTCTCCAAAACATATTTATGTACTAGTTCTTAAGTTATGAAAAGAGATTACCAATTAGCCTTTTTCATTCGAAAGAGGTGACAAGGAAATCCTTCATTATTTTTCTCAGATTAAAACGCCTATTTAGGCTGCCCTACATTAGGGTCGATAGCTTTTGCTCTTTGTCGGAGTTCTTCTGCTTTGGCAGTATCTCCTGCATAATTATACGCATTGCCAAGGTTCCAAAGGGCATCCGGGTTTTGATCATCCAAAGCCAGGGCTTTCGCAAAGAAATCTATGGCTTTATTATTATTTCCAGAGACACCATGTGCAACCCCTAGTAGGCGTAAAGTCTCGTATTCATCGGGTCGGAGTTCGTAGGCTTTTTGAAGATATTGAATAGCTTTCGATAAGTCTTGCTTTTCCTCTCCATAATAACGTCCTGCGTCTCGATATGTTATCCCCAGATTATTCATGGCATTATCATCATCCGGGTCCATTGCTAATACTTTGTTATAATACTGAATGGATTTCTCGTAATCTTTTAAATAGTTATAGGCATTACCCAGTTGAAGATAACTATTCTTGTAGGTTGGATGAATCTGGATGGCTTTTTCAAGGTGTTGTGTAGCCTCGGTTATTTTTTGTATTCGCAGGTTCTGATCGTTCGCCGGATTATAGACCCGGAGCAATTCTCCCCCTACTGCGTTTTGTAATTTAGCACTGTTCTGTGAGACAGCAACGTCTGTTGTAAAGAGGGTAAAATTATCTTTCCACGCTTTATTACGAAGTATGGTTTTAGTACTCAAAGCTAACACGATGATTCCCGCAGCGATTGACATCATTTGCAGATTACCAACCTTAGTGATCTTACCATTATTAAGTCGTTTGGCTAATCGATAAAGCAGTAGGGCCACTACAAAACAAAAACCAACAGAAGGCATAAATAAAAATCGCTCTGACATATTCGTACCTACTGGGAAAATCAGGTTGGATACGATTAGCAAAGTGCCCAGGTAAAATAGGATTCCAAAACTTAACTTGTCCTTTCGCATTAAACCAAATAAGCCATAAACTGAAAGTCCAATATAACACAGTAGGCTGACAATTGGCTGCCAGTTACTCCAGGACATCATGTCGATGTGTCGAGGGTAATAATCGTGTGTCAAGGGGTGTGGAAAAATGAGGAGCTGAATATATTTTCCAAGAGTATGGAAAATCGTAGCAAAGCGCTCTCCACTTGTAAAATGAACCCATTGTCCTGCTTCTATTTTGAGGTATGGGTTATTCATTAGCTCCATAGAGCGTCCACTAATGCCCGCATCAGGTAATACTGCCGCTCTAATTGCCAGGAAGATAACTGCCGGAACGACTAGTGAAAGGGTTTGAGTTACAATTTGACTGGGTTTAGCTTTTGTAAAAATGTAGAGCATTAATGGGACTGCTCCGATAAATGTAATGGCATTTTCTTTTGACATCAAAGCAATGAAAAAGCACCCGGCAGCAGCAAGGCTAAAGGCTTTTCCTTTATGGTAGCTTTTTAGAATGAAATAGGCAGCAGCTAAACTACCAAGTAGAGTCATAATTTCATCCCTTCCTTTAATATTGGCAATGGCTTCAGTATGAATGGGGTGAGCAATAAAAAGTCCCGCAGTAACCAAAGCAACGAAGTGCGCTTCGATCGTTCTAGCCTTAGGGGCAAGTAAGTTGAGTAACAAGAAATATAGAATTACCCCTGTTAAACCGTAAAGCAGAATGTTAATTAAATGACCAACAAACTTTATAGCATTGGTTTCTTCTGATCCGCCTTTAGGATCGTAAACAGTATCGCCATCTTTGTCTTTTACGATTTGACCATTTGCATCTTTCTTTTTAGGAGCAAAGAGTTGAACTTCCAATGCGTACATCATCAAAGTAAAAGGGCGATATCTTCCTCCAGTTACTAAATTTGCTTTCCCTTCTTCTTTGAAAAAACCATAGAAGGTATCATATTTTAAAATACCAGGAATTCCTTTTACACCTTTGGTGGTAAACATGTTGTCATAGATAACTATAGCGTCATCCTGAGTATAATCATGCGTCAAGGTATTTGCGTACAATAGAAAGCTTAACAGTAGGAGGCATATAGCATGCAAGCGACTATTGCCCCAGAAGCCGTCTATAGATGAGGGATTTTGTTTGATTGCCGTCGTTGGAGTGACGGAATTAGATTTCGTTTTTTTCTTTGCTTTTTTCGGCTTTGCCATGGATTTTGATCGTACTTTATCTATTAGAAACAGATCAAAACCCAGAAATATTAGAGTTGATCTGTTTTCCGATGTGCTTTGTAACGGCCTTTCCCAAACTTAGTTCCGTTAAACTCTTTAGTCTTACGACCTTCGGCCTGTTCTTCCGGTGTAAGTTTAATAAAATCTTGGCACTTTGCGGAGCAGCAACCGTCGTTTTTCTCTGCGCAGGTACTACACTGGATAAATAAAATATGGCAAGCATCGTTAGCACAGTTGACATGAGTGTCAGCGGGGCTTCCACATTGATGACATTTTGAGATTACATCTTCGGTAATCCGCTCTCCCATTCTTTCGTCAAAGACAAAGTTTTTTCCGATGAATTTGTTTGGTAAACCTTGCTCTTCACATTGGCGGGCGTATTCAATAATCCCCCCGTCAACCATGAAGACATTTTTGAAGCCTTTGTGGAGATAGTAAGCACTGGCTTTCTCGCAGCGGATACCTCCTGTACAATACATTACGATATTTTTTTCCTTCTCTTCTTCGAGCATATCTTCTACAAGCGGTAAGGCATCCCGGAAAGTTTCTACATCGGGAAGGACAGCATCTTTAAAATATCCTACTTCACTTTCATAGTGATTTCGCATATCAACGACGATTGTGTTCTCTTGGTCGGTTAGGTCATTATATTCCTTAGCGGATAAATGCTTACCTCTTTTTGTAACATCAAAAGAGTCATCGTCCAGGCCGTCCGCGACAATTTTCGGCCGGATTTTAATTTTTAGTTTGTAAAATGATTTCCCGTCATCGTCGATAGCGATATTCAGACGGATATCCTTTAGAAAAGGGAAGCTGTATAGGCGCTCACGAAATGTTTCGAAATTTTCTTCCGTGACAGAGATTTGTCCGTTAATACCTTCGCTGGCGATATAGATACGGCCATAGACCTTAAGTTCATCGAAAGCCCGGTAGAGGTCATTTCTAAACATAGGAACGTTATCGATATTGGCGTATTGGTAAAAAGAGAGGGTTACGCGTTGTTCATCACTCTCTAACATTCGACGCTTTAGCTCGTCGTTGTTGACTCGATTGTATAGTGGCATGTTTTAAAAGGTTTCAGTGACAATTGCAGGTTATCCTGAAAAGAGACTCCTCATCTGAGAAATCTGCGTGCAAAGGTACAGTGTATTTTTCGTTTTGTAAAGTATAGGGATTAAAATAGACAATGCTGAATGGTCGAGGTTAAATTTCAGGAATCGGTCTAGTTGTCAGATGAATAGAAAGTCTTATTTTGGGGCATGAGTAAAAAAGCGATTGCCCATTTGTCGAATGATAAATTGTTTAAGAAAGTAATTGAAAGTACACCTCCGCCAAAACGTCAACCAAAGCGGGATGTATACGAAAGTTTGATCGGGTCCATTGTCTCTCAGCAATTATCTGTAAAGGCTGCAGCGACTATTCACGGGAGGTTTTTAGCACTTTTTCCGAATGATTATCCGGATCCAAAGCAATTATTAAAGATGGAAGTGGAACAATTGCGTGCAGTAGGGCTTTCCCGGCAAAAAGCAAGCTATATTTTAAATGTGGCCAAATTCTTTAAAGAAGAAAAATTACTTGAGCAGGATTGGAAAAAGCACAGTGATGAAGAGATTATCGCAAAGCTTACCCAGATCAAAGGGGTTGGTAAATGGACGGTACAAATGATTTTGATGTTTTCTCTGAATCGGTCTGATGTATTTCCGATAGATGACCTTGGGATTCGAAATGCAATTATTCGACTTTATGAGATTAAAGAGGAGTATTCAAAAGACAGGAAAGGACAGAAAGCATTATACGCAAGACTTAGTGAAATTGCTGAACCCTGGAGTCCATATCGAACTTTAGCATGTCGTTACCTCTGGAAATGGTTATCTACATAAGAATTGCTTAATTGCAACTTTTTTTTTGCCTGGGAGTTCTTTTTAAGAGGTTATAATAAAGAAGTTGATAACTTCTGGGATAAACCTTTATTTTTGTCGTGAATTAAAATAATGGACCAGACTAATCTGGTTAACTAGTTACTTTTAAAACCAAAAGATATAAAATATGAGCGTTGTAGAAATGCGCGTCCCAACAATCGGGGAATCCATCAATGAAGTTACCTTGAGCCAATGGCTAAAAGGAAATGGAGATTATGTCAAACTTGACGAGCCGATATGTGAATTTGAATCTGATAAGGCAACCCTTGAGTTTCCGGCGGAAGCTGCGGGGAAGCTGATCTATGTTGCTGCAGAAGGAGATGATTTGGAGATCGGTGCTCTTGTTGCAAAGATTGATACATCGGTTACTGCGGGAGGGGATGGTGCATCAGCGCCCGAAGCACCAGCGAGTAAAAAAGAAGAGCCAGCGGAAGTTAAAGAAACTCCGGCTACGCCGCCACCTGTTCCTCAACCTAGTGCAGCTACGCCACCGCCAATTCCTCCGAATTATGCTTCAGGACATCCATCGCCAGCTGCCGCAAAAATCTTAAAAGAAAATAATGTATCTGCCGCTGTAGTACAGGGAACAGGAAAAGATGGCAGGATTACAAAGGAAGATGCTGCAAAAGCAGTTGCGAACCCACCTAGCCCGAAATCAACGCCTGCGCCGGTTGAAGCGGCAACGACAGCTAATTTTAGCCGATCAACCAGTCGGAAGAAAATGAGCCGAATGCGACGAACTATTGCGAGTCGATTGGTTTCTGCAAAGAATAATACAGCGATGTTGACTACTTTTAATGAAGTAGATTTGACTGAAATTATGAAATTGCGGAAGCAATATCAGGAAGAGTTTGTGAATAAATACGGGATCAAGCTTGGGTTTATGTCGCTTTTTTCGAAAGCCTGCGCCAAAGTTTTGATGGAAATGCCTGATGTGAATGCACAAATTGATGGAAACGAAGTGATTTACCATGATTATGCAGATATTTCTATCGCAATATCAACGCCGAATGGCTTGGTTGTACCGCCAGTACACAACGTAGAATCCCTCAAGTTTCACGAGATTGAGCTTGCGATCAAGGCTTTAGCGGTCAAAGCCAGAGAAGGTTCATTGACACTTGATGAGATGAAAGGAGGAACATTTACGATCACTAATGGTGGTGTATTTGGCTCGATGATGAGTACGCCTATTCTAAATGAGCCTCAATCGGCTATTCTGGGGATGCATACCATTCAACAACGCCCGATGGCAATAGATGGAGAGGTTAAAATTCGTCCAATGATGTACCTTGCCTTATCATATGATCATCGAATTATTGATGGTAGCACTTCCGTTACGTTCTTAGTAAAGGTGAAGCAGTTGTTAGAAGATCCTGTGAAGCTTTTACTAGATCTTTAAGAAGATTAAATGCCCCTTTCAATAGCTTTTCGAAAGGGGCATTTTTATTAGATTGCCTATGTTGTTTTCGATATCGAAAAAATTCTTAATATATTGCTTAACAAACTGAATGCTTGGCTTTATTTTTGTTATTTCATGTACAGTGAAAACGATTGATATTCAGTGTATTGAAAAATAAGAGAACGAGAAAGACCAAGTACTAAAACAGCATAAATGACCCTCAAGGAATTCTTCGAGTTAATTGGCGATAACCCAACCTCTGTGTTAGGGTATTTTCTTTTTATACCTATCTGTGCTTTGATTGCAGGGATTATGGGGAAGAACGAAGGACATTTATCACCGTGGAAGTATTTTTATTCGACGTTGATTTATCTTGTCGCGGTCCCTGGGATATTTTCAATCGCTTTAAATATTTACAAATTTTTATTTGACAGAGGTAGTGCTTTGGATGCTGATATTTACTTCCAAATCCTGCCAATTATTTCGATGGTGATCACTTTTTTGATCATTCGAAAGAATGTAAGCCTGGAGTTAATTCCCGGCTTTCGTAATTTGACGGGCTTGCTTGTGATGATTTTTGCAGTTTTTGCATTGATGTGGGGGCTTGATCGAACCCGAATTTTTATGGTGGCTTTTGTCAACATCCCTTTTTACTTTGTGCTTTTAATATTTGTAGGACTACTTTTATTTGTAAAGTTTGGCTGGGATCGATTAATGACCCCATCCAAAACAAATGGATAAAAATAACTTTATATAAACTCTGCCGACCTAATTTCCTTACCGTGGCTACTAGTAACTAGTGCCGAAGAGAATACTCAACCAAGCTCATAGATTATTATTTAGTCATTAGCCTGAATAGGCTAGTATAAGGATTATACGTATTAAGAGACCAGTGTATATATTGATTTATATATTCTGTACATCTACTTGGATGTTCGGGCAGGATCGTAGTGTCTCTATTCAACCGGTTAATGAATCCATCATGATCGATGGGATGCTTAACGAACCCGACTGGGAGAAAGCCGGACTTGCAGGCCAATTCCAGATGCACTTTCCTTTTGATACGATTGCTGCACTTTCAACAACTACTGTTCGGCTGCTTTACAGCGAAACACATCTTTACATCAGTGCGGTGTGTAAGCATCAACCCGATCATGATTATGTTATTCAATCATTAAAGCGAGATTTTGACTTTAATGAAAATGATGCTTTTGGCGTCTACATTAATGCATTTAATGATCAAACGAATGGTTTATATTTTGGTGTAAATCCATTTGGGGTACAAAGTGATGGGATCATTCCTGATGGTGGAATCAAAGGGGTCAAATTAAACTGGGATGGTTTATGGCGCTCGGAAGTGAGTCATGGAAGTGATTATTGGAGCGTTGAGATCGCAATTCCCTTTAAGACTTTAAGGTTTAAGGGGAAAGAAGAGCAGTGGAGGATTAATTTTGCCAGAAACGATCAGGTTAGGAATGAAATTTCTACATGGTCACCTGTATCCAGGGCCTATGAGGTAAGTGTCCTCTCTAGGGCAGGGATTCTGAATTGGGTGAAAGCCCCATCTCAGCCTATTAATAATATTGCCATCATCCCTTATTTTTCTAGCGGGACTACCAAGAACTTTGAAGAACCCTTAAAAACAAAAAAACTTCTTTATGACGGAGGAGTAGATGCCAAAGTAGCATTCAGTTCTTCTCTTAACTTAGATATATCTGTTAATCCTGATTTCTCTCAGGTAGAAGTAGATCGACAGAAGATTGATCTGCAACGGTTTGAATTGTTTTTCCCGGAGAAGCGACTTCTATTCTTAGAGAATAGTGATTTATTTGCTAATCTGGGGAATAGTCGTGTACGGCCATTTTTCTCTCGTCGGATTGGCACAGAAGAAACAGACCCTATCCCGATTTTATTTGGTGCCCGGTTAAGTGGGAATCTTAATAATGATTGGAGAGTTGGGGTGATGACCATTCAGACCAAAGCAGATTCTAGGCTTGGTGTAAAAGCAAATAATTATTCTGTAGCAACCATCCAAAGAAATGTTTTTAAAGGCTCAAATATCACCGGCTTTTTGATCAATCGACAAGGCATTCGTGAATATTTTGCCTACAAGAATGACTTTAACAGAATTGCAGGCTTAGAATATGATTTAAGATCGCAAAATTCAAAATGGAACGGGAAAGCGTTTTTCCATCAAGTATTAACACCGGAAAATTTTAAAGATGCAAGTTCTGCAAGTGCTAAACTCCGATATCGGGATAAGGCCAAGACTTTATTTATAGGGGTTGATCATGTGGGAGAAAACTATGTAACTGATATTGGATTTGTGCCAAG
>JAHDHW010000009.1:28002-67997 GCA_020631105.1 Saprospiraceae bacterium
TATCGACATAAGTACTATGCTGTTTTGGGGCTAACCGTTTCGCATGAAAAACTGATTAATTTCCCCTCGGAATACGGAGCTGCGGACTTTACTTTGATCGGATCAAAAATTGAAATCTCTTTTCATAAAAATCTCTTCTTTACTACTTTCGTACAGTATAATACACAAAGTGACAACTTCAATATCAATTCAAAGCTAAACTGGCGATTCCGTCCAATGTCAGATTTGTTTATCGTGTACACCGAGAATTACAGGGCCGCAAATCTAAATATAAAGGATCGGGCACTAGTCGTCAAACTGAATTATTGGATTGGCGGAGAATAAGTTCCAAATAAAAAGGGGCACAAGTAATAAATGACTTGTGCCCCTTTTTATTCGGATTATGCTTGGTTATTCGTCTTCGTCTACTTGTGTAACATTTGACATCGAATACATTAATTCATTGAGGTCACTATCGTTCAATGCGAGTACTCCTCGGATTGTTATTGCTTCAGCAGTGTAGGGGATTTCTTCAATTGCAGTTACCTTTAGAACCGTTTCCGGCCCGGCACCGCCACAAAAAAAGCACATATTATATGGGAATGCGGAAAAGACGAATTCAGTTTGTCCACCATAATCTTCCACAGGAATAATATATCCTCGTACCACAACCTCCTGACCTGCTAAGGCTTGTACTTCAGGGCTAAATACGGGCACATCAACTTTGAAACCCATCATCTCGTCGTATTGCTTCTTGTAGGTAATCTTAGCAAGCGTCTGCCATGTATTAGTATTATTCGAAGTTTGGGCAATGGCAGTAAAGCCAATGGTAAGCATTAAAAATGAAAATATTATTTTCTTTATCATGATGAAGTAGATTTCGAATGTTTGCTTAAAATGTAAATAGTCATTTGATGTTTAGACTATAATAATGAATCAAAGTAACCTAAGGTCAAAATTAAGGAGCTTCCGGGGTCTTTTCCACTAAGAGTCTGTTAAAGTATCAGAAATGTCGGTTCTTGAAGCTTGAATTGCCGGAATAAGGGCCGCTAAAAGTCCAATACCGATTGCTCCTGCTAATAAGTACAACTCTTCTTTTAAGAAAATGGACCCGGAGAAGCTATATCGATAGCTGGATTCCATATACCCGGCTAATACACTCATCCCGATATGACTCAGTAAAATTCCGATGATATATCCCAAGATAGCTAATATTAAGCCTTCTAAAATAATTAGAATGAATAGCTTAATTTTTGTCGCTCCCATCACTCGCATCAAGGCTAATTCATAACGGCGATCTCGTAGAGAGTCAAAAAGAGCAATGAAAATACTCAGTCCAGAAACGAAAACAATAACCCCGGCAACTAGCCTTAGCAGACGTTCTCCTGCCCCCATCATACTATATAGCCTATTGATTTCATAAGCCGGCATTGCTGCCATCATATCGGTGTTCTCATTAATGTTACGGCCCAGATTCAAGGTCTGCATATTACGTTTGCTGAATTGTAAAAGCACACTGGTGATTTCTTCGTCAGGGTATGAGAGTAGATCAGAAGGATCAGCTTTTGCAATCTTACTGCTATCCGCAGGTTCTTCCTCATGGCCGTCGTGTCCACTATGCACTTTCCAGATGCTTTGTGTATTTGTCAGGATAAGTTGGTCGACCACGCTCCCGCTTGGCGAAAGGACACCAACTACCTTGAAAGGCTCCGTGTCAGTATGTTCATTAATACCATCAGAGACAAATCCATGTGAGCTGAAAAACTCACTGCCAACGCTAAGTCCGAGCTCATCCGCCAGAGAAGCACCAATAGTCACTTCAAAGTCCTCTTTCCATAATTGCCCTTCAGCTACTTTTGCGCCGTAGAGTTCCGTTATTTTATGATTAGTCCCAACGATTCTAAAAGATTTATAGCTATCTCCAACGGAAATAGGTACAGCCATTTTGATTAAAGGGTGTCCATCGCGTAAGAATGCTTTTGCCTCTCCTATCGTGATGTTTCCGGTTGGAGCGTCAACGTGATACATGCTATTCAGGATAAGTTGTAGAGGACTACCCTTTGCTCCGATAACCAGGTCAATACCTGCCAGGTTTTTTTGGAATTTTTCTTCGAGTTGATGATTCAGTAAAAAGAGTAAAGAAATTAACCCTACTCCAAGTGCAAACAAAAGCAAACTCAAAAGCATCGCCAGGGGTTTGCTCGTCAAATTCCTCCAACTCAGTTTTACTAAGTTCATACTTGTGGGTTTAAAATGATTTGATGCTCGAATTTTTCTTTAAGTCGACCATCATGAGTGACAATCAGTAGGGTTGCATTTTCTTCTGCAGCTTGTTGTTCGAGTAATTGTACAACTTCGTCACAATTGACATCGTCTAGTGCTGAGGTTGGTTCATCCGCCAGGATAACCGCTGGTTTATTTACCAATGCTCTGGCAATGGCTACGCGCTGCTGCTCTCCTATACTCAGTTGGTCTGGTTTGCTTTTAAGTTTATGGCTAACATTGAGCCGATCAAGTAAGGCCTTAATACGGTTTCGGTCAATAGGTTTGTCTGCAAGGCTTTGTGCTAAAGCCAGATTCTCTTCAACCGTAAGGGCTTTAATGAAATGGGCTTTTTGGAAAATGATACCAATGTGTTGCCCACGAAATTGATCCAGTGCTTCTTGAGTCAAACTTTTCAGACTGGTACCATTAACGATGACATCTCCGTCTTTTGCAGTTCTAAGGCCGCCTAATAGATGGAGCAATGTGGTCTTGCCGCTTCCGGATTGTCCAAGTAATAACCAACGTTCTCCTTTCTGACATTCAATATCCGGAAAGCTTAGTGCGACATCGTCGTTATAGGTATATTTTAAATTTTTAGTTGCGAGCATTCGAAAATATCAAAAGGTTAAGTTTATAGAAGTGCGGCGCCAAATACTCCGGCACTATCTCCTAGTTTTGGTCTGAGAAAAGGAGTGTCAAGGGTATGATTGAAGATGTGTTTTTCAACTTCCCAGACACCATCGCTGTATAAAAGATCAATATTGCCAACTCCACCTCCAATTACTACCGCATCAGGGTCAATGGTATTAATGATGTTTGCGAAACCTTTCCCAAAAAAATGCAACAAGCGGTTTACTGTTTTTGTTGCTACTTTATCAGTTCCAGCTTTGTGAGCTGCTACGATATCTTTAAGTTTTTTAGGCACTCCGACAATACTTTCGTAATATTTTTCAAGGTGCGGACCAGATAGGATTCGCTCAACGCAGCCAACTTTGCCACAATAACAATTGCCACCAGATTCATCTAAAAAATTATGGCCCCATTCTCCTCCGATTCCATGTTTGCCGCCGATAATCTTGCCGTCAATGACAAGGCCTCCTCCAACACCTGTTCCCATGATGATCCCAAAAACTACTTGTGCATCCGGAACATTATGCTTTACTGCCCCCAGCATTGTCTCCGCAATAGTAAAGCAGTTAGCATCATTAGCCATATTTACCGGAATCCCTAAGGAGCGTTGGATATCACGATGTAAAGGCATTCCATTAAGGCAGGTAGTATTGCTATTTTTCATTAAACCACTGGAAGGTTCGATCGTACCAGGAGTACCAATTCCAATTTTGTCCGGTTTGATCCCTGTCTCCGCAATTAGTACTTCTACCAAACGGCCAATCTGGCCAATAATGTGCTCGTAGCCATTTTTAGCTTCTGTTGGAATTCGTAAACGTTTTAGAACTTTGGCACTCTCGCGATCTTCGAGAATAACGCCTTCTATTTTCGTTCCGCCCAAATCTATTCCCCAGGCTGGTCCCATATTTTTTTATTTTTTATTCTAAAGTCATAACATTCGCTGAATATACGGAGATACTCGGTCGATGTTCAGGTGATTCTTTTCAGTTACTTTATTTTATATCGAAATTTTGAACCAATTTCTCTCGAAAATAGTTAATATTGTTACTACAAAATAAAGCAGATGAATTTTTGTTCAAATATAATAATTAGCATCATTATCATTCAGTGACGACAGGTCAATCTGAAGATGCTAAGCTATTCTTAAAAAGCGCTGACAGATTGATGATTTGTCAGCGCTTTTTAATTTGTAGAATAGATCGCTCACTATAAGATGCTTTAAAGAGATATAGCAACCGATTTGTCGAAGCAAATTAATTATATTTGCGGCGCTCAATTAGATTATAGCAACATTTGAAAGTTATCAATAGTATACTTATGCTGTGATCCTGACCGATGATAAAGAAATTAAAATTGCAGGGTTGATTTGTTGCGCCATTTAATCCTGACGCAGCTCAGCGAATAATAAATATACTTTTGAAAGAAGAATAAAAACGTAAAGTGATGTATAAAGAGTTTAAGAATCTCAACCTCCCGGAAATCGATAAAGCAATCCTTGCGTATTGGGAAGCAAACGAGATTTTCGATAAGAGTATCGATCAACGAGATCCGGAGAATAGTTTTGTATTCTATGAAGGCCCGCCTTCTGCAAATGGAAAGCCTGGGATTCACCATGTCATTGCCCGTACGGTTAAAGATTTATTTTGTCGCTTCCATACGATGAAAGGACAGCGTGTTGAACGTAAAGGTGGATGGGACACCCATGGGCTTCCGATAGAATTAAGTGTGGAAAAAGAACTCGGAATCACAAAAGAAGATATCGGCAAAAAAATATCGGTTGACGATTATAATAAGGCTTGCCGCGAAACGGTCATGCGCTATAAAGACATGTGGGATGATATCACCCGAAAGATGGGATATTGGGTAGACCTGGAAAACCCGTATATCACTTTTGAGAATAATTACATCGAGTCGGTTTGGTACCTTTTACAAAGGCTGTATAAAAAAGGCTTGCTTTATAAAGGTTATACGATTCAACCTTATTCTCCTGCAGCTGGGACGGGATTGAGTACGCACGAACTAAATATGCCGGGCGCCTATAAGGATGTTACGGATACCACAGTAGTCGCTCAGTTTAAAGCGGTCGAGTCAACACTACCCGATTTTCTTGCCGGAGAGCAGAATGTACATTTCCTGGCCTGGACGACGACCCCCTGGACCTTGCCATCTAATACGGCATTAACCGTCGGGCCAAAGATAGATTACGTATTGGTGAATACTTTTAATCAGTATACACATCAGCCCGTACAGGTGATCCTTGCAAAAGCATTAGTAGGAAAACAATTTAGTGGAAAATACGAAGCAGTAGAAGATGTAACACTATTGGAGAATTATGAAGCAGGAGCAAAGAAAGTACCTTACTATATAGCTAAAGAATTTAAAGGTGCCGATCTCGAGGGTATCCGTTATGAGCAGTTACTACCCTACGCGCTTCCGGCTGAAAACCCAGAGAATGCTTTCCGGGTGATTACCGGGACTTTTGTCACGACAGAAGATGGTACAGGTATCGTGCATACAGCACCAACTTTTGGTGCGGATGATGCCATGGTTGCAAAGCAAGCTAATCCTCCTGTTCCACCTTTGTTGGTCAAAGATGACAAGGATAACCTCGTTCCACTCGTAGATTTGCAAGGCCGTTTTCGTCCGGAGATGGGAGAGTTTGCCGGCGCCTATGTAAAGAATGAGTATTACGATAAAGGAGAAGCGCCGGAAAGATCAACCGATGTACAGCTCTCCATAAAACTGAAAACGGAGAACAAAGCCTTTAAGGTAGAAAAGTATAAGCACAACTATCCACACTGCTGGCGGACAGATAAGCCTGTACTTTATTATCCTTTGGATAGCTGGTTTGTCAGGGCAGCTTCGATGAAAGAGCGTATGTTCGAATTGAATAAGACCATCAATTGGAAACCTGCTTCAACCGGAGAAGGCCGTTTTGGAAAATGGCTCGAAAATCTACAAGACTGGAATCTTTCTCGTTCAAGGTATTGGGGGATCCCACTGCCGATCTGGCGAACGAAGGATGGAACTATTGAAAAATGTGTTGGTTCACTTGAAGAGCTACAAGCTGAAATAAATCAAGCAAATGAAAAGCTTGGATTAGAACAGTCTCTACCGAAAGATTTGCACCGACCTTATATCGATGAAGTTGTTTTAGTCTCTGATGCTGGGGAAGCAATGCATCGTGAGTTGGATCTGATTGATGTATGGTTTGATTCAGGATCGATGCCTTATGCACAGTGGCACTATCCTTTCGAAAACGAAGAGAAATTTAAAAATAATTTCCCTGCTGATTTCATAGCAGAAGGAGTGGATCAGACTCGTGGTTGGTTCTACACTTTACACGCAATTGCTGTGATGGCTTATGATAGTGTAGCATTTAAAAATGTAGTTTCTAATGGATTGGTCCAGGATAAGAATGGACAAAAAATGTCAAAAAGTAAAGGAAATGCGGTGGAGCCATTTGAAACAATTGCCAAGTATGGAGCAGATGCTACGCGCTGGTATATGATCTCGAATGCACAGGCCTGGGATAATCTACGCTTTGATACAGAAGGAATAGCAGAGGTGCAGCGTAAGTTCTTTGGTACTTTATATAACACTTATGCCTTCTTTGCGCTATATGCTAATATTGATAAATTTTCATTCGCTGAGCCTAGCGTGCCGCTGAACGAACGCCCGGAAATAGACCGTTGGATTATATCGCTGCTTAATTCACTAGTGAAAAACGTAGAAGCAGATTATGCAGATTACGAGGCTACTAATGCAACGCGACGAATTCAGGATTTTGTCAATAATGAATTAAGTAACTGGTATGTCCGATTATGTCGACGCCGCTTTTGGAAAGGAGAGCTGACCAAAGATAAATTAGCTGCTTACCAGACACTTTATACTGCAATGGCGACCATAACTAAGTTAATGGCTCCTGTGGCGCCTTTCTTTGCGGATTGGCTACACCAGAATCTGAATGATGTAACGAAATTGGAAGATACGGAATCTGTCCACTTAGCGGATTTCCCTACGGTCAATGCAGCCGCAATTGATGAGAATTTGGAACAAAGAATGGACTATGCGCAGCGAATCTCTTCTTTAGTTTTGTCCTTACGTCGGCGGGAGAAAATCAGAGTGCGACAGCCTTTACAAAAAATCTTACTACCAATTCTTGATGAAGGGTTCCGTGACCAGGTAGAAGGGGTGAAAGACTTGATTTTGTCAGAAGTGAATGTGAAAGAGATTGAGTATATAACAGATGCCTCTGGAATTATTAAGAAAAGAATCAAGCCTAACTTTAAAACACTCGGAAGAAGGTTAGGTAAAAATATGAAGGCTGCTGCACAAGCTATCGGAGCATTCAATCAGGACGATATTGCCGCAGTCGAAAAAGCAGGAGGCTATCAATTGAATGTTGATGGAGAGACGTTTGATTTGACCATGGAGGACTTTGAGATCAGTACAGAGGATATCCCGGGGTGGTTAGTAGCCAGCGATGGGAGCCTGACTGTTGCGCTTGATGTAACCATCACGGATGAGCTCGAGGCAGAAGGTACTGCCCGTGAATTGGTCAATCGGATTCAGAATCTCCGAAAGAGTAAAGACTTTAATGTGACTGATAAAATTGTGGTTACCCTAGAGAAGCATGAAGCGATTACGGATGCTGTTGCGCAATTCGGGGATTACATTTGCAATGAAGTACTTGCGACTAAATTAGACTTGGAAGATTTGTCTGAAGGGGATACCATTGATTTGAATGAAGAAGTAAGTCTTAAGGTGCAGGTGGCATTGAATTAATAGCTAATCTACTATATTGGTTATAAAAATGTGGAGTATTCATTATTGAATATTCCACATTTCTAGTTTAGAGACTAACCAGCAACTTTCAAACCTGCAAAAATAAATAACATACCCAATATAATGCTCCCTCCAATATATGCAAAGGCCTGGGTATAATCGCCATTCTGGATTAGTTCAATATTCTCAAATGAAAAAGTAGAAAAGGTAGAAAATCCGCCACAAAAGCCAGTCGCGAGTAATAATCTGGTATAGTCAGCTGTCCCGTTTTTGAGGTGATAACCCATGATTAATCCCAAAGCAAGACAAGCCAGCATATTGGCAATGAAAGTGCCCATAGGCGAATCCCATTCGTAAGTATTCATCCATCTTGCAATGCCATAGCGACAAAGGCTTCCAAGGCCACCACCAATGAATACCATTATTACATTCACGAAGAAGGTTGTTGGTTGAGTTTTTTGCGGTTTACGGAGAAGTACAATAATGCGGTTAAACTAACTGCCATTGCGATGATGACTAATAATAGATTTACAGAACCTAAATCCTGTAATGCGTAAACCATTATAATGAAGAATATATTTACGACCACTAAAACACCTGTTGCCTGCATATGGCTTAAACCAAAGTCAATCAACAAATGGTGAATATGCGTTCGGTCAGGGCTGAATGGAGAACGCCCTTTTAATGCACGCATCGTAAATACACGAAGTGTATCAAATAAAGGAAGAATCATGATCCCTATTGCTACGGCAGGCACTGCTTTAAATGCCCAGCGATGATCAATTGCTAAGATGTTATGAGACTCAATAAACTCTATTGCCAGGATACTGCAAACTAGTCCAATCAGTAAGGATCCTGTATCTCCCATGAATATCTTTGCCGGCGTAAAGTTATACTTCAAGAAAGCAACTACCGCCCCGGCTGTTGAAAAAGCAACTAAAGCCAAAGCTATTTGATCCGTAAGGAAAAACCAGGTTCCTAATACAACAGTAATCAAAGTGGCTATACTTCCGGAAAGACCATTAATACCATCAATCAAATTAAAAGCATTGATGATCACAATGATTACAAAGATGGATAAAACGATGCTGACGACTTCTGGAAGTTCATTGATTCCAAACATACCATAAAAGCTAGTCAGCTGTATTTTAGACTTGAATACTAATATCCCAGCGGCAAGGATTTGACCTATAAGTTTTTTGTTGGGAGCGATAGGTAGTATATCGTCTTTGGCACCAATCAAAAAGATAATAATAAAGGAACAAAGGATATATTGAAGGTCTCCGAAGATATTAAATGGAGTCCAGAGTATAATTGAAAAGATAACGCCTGCAAAAATTGCAATTCCTCCTAATGAAGGCGTACTCACTGTATGTGAACGGCGTTCTCCCGGTTCATCACATAGATTTTTCTTGCGAGCAATATGGATGATCGAAGGAATCGCGAAATAGGTCAACATAAACGCAGTAAGAAAACTTAGTACAATGTCATACATAGGTACAGCGATTTAGGATTTGGGGAGCCTAAGTACAAAGTTAACATAACAATTTCAAAATTCACTCATTATCAAGTACTTTGAAACGTCAAATTAACGAAAATGTAGCGTGGAGAGCCCCCAGTACAGCTTTGAAAAATTTGATTTTATAGATAGTAAAGAGCGGAATAATACTGGGGGAAGTACGACTATCATACTACCTTTTGCAAATCTTATTCCATATGGAATAATAATATGTGTATTTTACCACTTTGATTTAGCAATGAGCAAATACAATCGCAATAATTTTCCTTTAATATGTGTTACGTCTAAAATTTCGAATCATCCACCTGATCCAACCAGGCTTTAATCTCCCCTACAATATCACTTACGCAATTTTCCTCAAAAGGGGATTTCAAATTGGCAACTTTTACTAAATCCAAAAAGGACTGACTCCCTCCAATTTTGCATAGATTCACATAATCTTTCCAGGCAGATTGATGATCTTTTTGATCTTTTACCCAAAATTGAAAAGCACAAATCTGTGCCAATGTATAGTCTATATAATAGAATGGAGTCGTAAAAATATGACTTTGCCGCTGCCAAAATCCTCCTCTGGATAAAAACTCATGGCCGTCATAATTTCTATGCGGGAGGTATTTTGCCTCAATATCTAACCAGGCATCGTTTCGCTCTTTCGGGCTCGCCTCTGGATTTTCGTAGACAAAATGCTGGAACTCATCAACTGCTACTCCATACGGGAGGAAGCGAATCGCCCCTGCCAGATGCGCAAATTTATACTTATCAGTATCTTCTTTAAAGAATAAATTCATCCAGGGCCAGGTAAAAAACTCCATACTCATAGAATGTATCTCACAAGCTTCGTAGGTCGGCCAATTGTATTCCTTGATCCCAATCTCCCGACTGGAATACACCTGAAAGGCATGACCGGCCTCGTGCGTCAATACATCAATGTCTCCACTCGTACCATTGAAGTTTGAAAAAATATAAGGTGACTTATGATCATCAATATAAGTACAGTACCCTCCTGTTGCCTTTCCTTCTTTATTTACAAGGTCCATCAAATGTTGATGCTGCATGAAATCAAAAAACTCCCCGGTCTCTGCAGATAGCTCCTTGTACATAGTGCTAGCCTGTTCAACAATCCAGTCAGGCGAACCTTTGGGTTTTGGGTTTCCAGAAGCGTAGCGAAACTCTTCATCATAGAATTTTAAATCTTCAAGTCCGATTCGCTGGCGTTGTCGCTCATACAACTCTGATGCAATTGGTACTATGTAATCTTGTACTTGTTTTCGAAAATTAGCGACCATCTCAGCATTATAGTCGGAGCGTAGCATCCGCGCATAGCCCAATTCGATAAAGTTATTATAACCTAATTTTTGAGCAATACTGTGTCTTAGCTTTACTTGTTTGTCATAGATATCTTCGATAGCCTCCGAATGCGTATCGAAGAATGCCCATTTCGCATAAGCAGACTCTTTTCGGGTAGTTCGATCTTGTGAAATTTCAAATGGATTCAGGGCAGGAATCGTATACTTCTTTCCTCTGAATTCAATTTCTGCTTTGGCTTTAATTTTTACGTATTCGCTGGTAAGACTATTCTCTGATTTGAGATCCTCCAGTATTGTAGGCCTAAAGGTCTTGATACTTAGTTCAGCAATGACAAAAAGTTGTTTGCCCCACTTCGCCTCCAAATCTTTCCGGAAAGGAGAGTTTAGTAAGAGCTTATAGTATTTGGTCGTTAAGGCAGAAATGGATGGATTGCTCTGATCAAAGAAATTATTCTCTTCTTCATAGTACTTATCCTTGGTATCGATCGTATGTCGGATGTGACAAATATTATACATGCTGGAGTAAGCTGCTCTTATTGCATTGATCCGCTCGATCTGCTCATGCTGAACTTCAATAGATTCTGCTGCTTCAAAAATTGTGAGGCAAGCCTCAAAGTCCGTTTCAATAGCTTTAATGTCAGGACGTTTGTACTCAAATTCTTCAAACTTCATAAATAGTGTTTTGACGTAGGGGCAAAATTACATACGTTTTCCGCAGTAAGCAAGGAGGAGACGGATGTTTGGGCTCCTGAATAAGGTTAATCAGCGAAAAAATAGAAAACACCTTTTAGGAAGTAACTTTAGCCAATTTGATTTCAATGCCCAAATTGATTTTGATTTTATGTAACTTTGTGCGAATTTTTAAAAAAGGACCTAATTCATGGCCGAAGATTTAAAAGCCAAGATTATTACGGAAAAGTTGCCAAAGCACATTGCTGTCATTATGGATGGTAATGGGCGTTGGGCTAAAAAGCACGGAAAACCCCGTGTTTTTGGGCATCGCAATGGCGTTAAGGCTGTACGAGAAACGACGGAAGCTGCAGCGGAATTAGGAGTGGAATACCTTACGCTTTATGCCTTTTCTACGGAAAACTGGAACCGTCCACGTTTGGAAGTAAATGCTTTGATGACATTGCTGGTAGAGACGATCCGGGGAGAGGTGAGTACATTGAACAAGAATAATATTCGTCTTCAAGCGATTGGAGATATTAATAAATTGCCATCTAAAAGTCAGAAGGCATTATTAGAAGGCATTGAAGAGACGAAAAATAATACCCGTATGACGCTTGTCTTAGCATTGAATTATAGTGCTAAGTGGGAGATCATGCAAGCGGTAAAATCTATCGCTAACCAAATTGAAACCAAACAACTTCGGTCAGAAGAGATTAACGAACAAACATTTGAAAACGAATTGAGCACTAGCGGTATCCCTGATCCGGAACTATTGATCCGGACTAGTGGAGAGACTAGAGTGAGTAATTTCTTACTCTGGCAAATTGCTTATGCTGAGTTGTATTTTACTCCAATTCTCTGGCCGGAATTCCGAAAAGAACATTTATACCGGGCAATTATTGATTTTCAGAATCGCGAACGACGCTTTGGTCAGATCAGCGAACAATTGACAAGGTAGTTATTGTTAAAAATTGAAGGCTATACAACCTTTAGCGACAATTCTCCCTCTCTTTTCTAGTTGACAGGCAACAGCTTGACCTTTGAATCGTTCTTTAGCAGGATATTTATTTGTCCAAAGTGATATATTCAATTTAAAGTGCACCGTAATATTGATTGATATAATTAAGATGAGTCAAAAAAGATTTTTACCCTACATACTTAGTCTATTTGTTTTTCTAGCTCCCCTTGGCATTTTTGCTCAGGCTACTGATTCCTTACAGATCATTGATTATGGTGCTCCTCAGGAGTACGAGATCGGAGGGATCAAAGTAGTTGGCGCTAACTTTAGTGATGATAATGCAATTATCGCAATCACAGGTCTAAAGGTTGGAGATAAAGTACGCGTTCCTGGCGAAAAAATTTATCGTGCGATCAAAGCGCTCTGGAAGCTACGCCTTTTTACAGACGTTCAGATTTATCAGGAAAAAAAGATTGGTGATGTGATCTTTCTGGAGATTTTTGTTCAGGAACGACCACGTCTAGCTCGACATTCCTTTAAGAATGTTAAAAAGTCTCGCCACGACGAACTCAATGATGAAGTAAATAAGTTCTTACTCAAAGGAGGGATTGTTACAGATAATGTAAAAACTAATGCTTCTAATGCCATCAAAGAATATTATGTAGGAAAAGGATTCCTTGATGTTGCGGTTAGTGTAGAAGAACTTCCCGATGATAAGTTGGTGAATGCAGTAAAATTAGTCTTCGACGTCAATAAAGGCGATAAAGTGAAGATTCAGGATATTACTTTTTCTGGTATCAGTATAAAAGCGAAGAAGCTTCGAAAGAAGATGGATAATACGAAGCCTAAGCGTAAATTATTCTCCTCTTCAAGATATGTGAAGGAAGACTACGAAGCAGATAAAAAGTCAATCATCGCATATTATAATACGTTAGGATTTAGAGATGCACTAATCGAAAGCGATAGTATCTGGCGAGAAGAAGACGGGGATCTACGCATCCATATGAATGTAAATGAAGGGAATCGTTATTACTTTAGAAATATCGTCTGGAAGGGTAATTCTATCTATGATGAACAAACCCTGGCAACGGTATTAGGTATCGAAAAAGGAGATATCTATAACACAGAACTACTCGAGACACGCTTACGCTTTAGTCAGGATGGACGAGATGTAAGTACCTTATATCTGGATAATGGATACCTGTTTTTCAATGTTGATCCTGTAGAAACGGCAATTTCCGGTGATTCTATTGACCTGGAACTTCGTATTTCGGAAGGACCACAAGCGACAATTGATAAAGTAGTCATTAGTGGTAATGATCGTACTCACGAACATGTTATTCGTCGGGAGCTACGAACACGGCCAGGAGAGAAATTTAGCCGTTCTGCCATTATTCGTTCTCAGCGGGAGGTAATTAACTTAGGGTACTTTAATCCGGAGACGATGGATATCCAAACACCGGTTAACCCACAACAAGGTACGGTGGATATTGAATATGTCCTTGAAGAAAAACCTTCGGATCAGTTGGAGTTATCTGCTGGATGGGCCGGTGGAGGTCGTGGAGTGATTGGTACGCTAGGAGTTTCCTTTAATAACTTCTCCGTAAGAAACATCTTTAAGAAAGAAGCCTGGAGCCCATTACCCCAAGGGGATGGACAGCGACTTTCACTTCGTGCACAAACAAATGGTCGATTCTTCCAGTCCTATAATATCTCTTTTACAGAGCCTTGGTTAGGAGGTAAGAAACCAACCTCTTTTACAGTTGCGGGATTCTATAACCGATTTGCTTTTGGAGATCGAGCGTTTAATAACTTCCAGAAATTCGTTATTGCTGGTGCGACCGTTACTTTAGGTACACGCCTGAAATGGCCGGATGATAACTTCATCTCGCAAACGGCACTTACTTTACAGAATCTATCTCTTGAAAACTGGGGCCGTGGATTATTCATCACGGATGAAGGATTCGTTGTAACGGACGGTAATTATTACAACTTTAATATCACACAAACCTTCACACGGAGTACTGTAAGTGATCCGCTTTTCCCGAAATCAGGATCGCGTTTCTCTTTAGCAGTTGGATTGACTCCACCGTATTCTTTATTTAATGATAAGGATTACCGGAAGCTGTCTGTAGGCGAAAAATTCAAATTCTTAGAGTATCATAAGTGGCGGATTAACGCAGAGTGGTATACAGAGCTGTTTGACAAATTCGTACTTAAAGCTGATGCGAAGATCGGTATGATCGATGCCTATAATGATGATATTGGAATCTCTCCATTCGAAAGATTTCAGTTAGGGGGTGATGGATTAGCTAACCAACAATTTGGAGCGTATACCGGTGTAGATATCATCTCTTTAAGAGGATATGATGAGAATGAACTTCCGGCTAACTTACAAAACGGTAGTGTGGTGGCAACACCAATCTTCAATAAGTTTACGATTGAACTCCGCTACCCATTATCATTGAATCCATCTTCAACCATTTATGCTTTAGCATTCTTGCAAGGAGGTAATTCTTACCGGACTTTCCGAGATTATAACCCTTTCGATATCAGAAGATCAGTTGGTATGGGACTTCGGGTATTCCTTCCGATGTTCGGAACACTTGGATTCGATTACGGTATTGGATTTGATAAATCACCGGCGGCTGGAGAAACCGGATTCCTGGGCCAGTACGGACGATTTAATATCATCCTTGGATTCGAGCCAGAATAGAAAATAAGATTAATCTAAACATAAAAAAGCGGTAAAGCATTGATGGTGCTTTACCGCTTTTCTTTTTATTATTCACTGATGCTACGGCCGCTGAAAATGGGGCATTAATTAACGATCAGTATCAAACAGATTATTTATCTAAACAAGGTCACATCTCCGTGGTTTTCTTTTCCGCTAGGCCTTACTAAAGGAACCCCTAAGTTGTTTTCTCCTTTGACTGTATAGAAGTAAACATCCGCTGGTGCTACATCACTATCATTTACTCTTCCGTCCCAACCCTGGGTTGGATTAGTAGTCTCGAATACAATTTCACCCCAACGGGAGAATACTTTGAATTCGTATTCTACTAGTACAGACGGATCAAATCCAAAGATTGGAAGAAAGACTCTGTTTTCTGAGTCACCCTCATCTGGTGTAAATGCATTGGGAAACTCAATTAATAAAGGACAAGTAACGCTGATGTCTGCACTTTCTTCTGAGCAGAAATCAGATACTGTAACAGAATAATCCCCTTCTAATGTTACCTCAATACTTGGCGAGGTGTCTCCGGTGGACCAAAGGTAATTACTGGCAGAAGTATTGGCTGCTAAGATTTCCGTTCCTGTAAAGCAAAGGCCAGAATCCCGGACAATGCTGACAACGATTGGTGTTGGGCTAGCTGTATATTCTGCCTGGCCATCATCACAAAAGTTTGATAAAGCTGTTACAGTATAAGTGCCCAGAGCATCAATTGTGGTAGTATTCGTTTCATCTCCGGTGGACCAAAGGAAACCATTCACTGGGAAACTAGGTTCCGCAGTTAATAGCTCAGCTCCCTCTGAACAGAAATTGCCTTGTACCGCAATGTTTACATCAGGTGCACTCGTGTCAAATACAATAGTAATGTCTCCATCTGCAGTCCCGCACTGATTAGTGGCCGTTACGGCATACAAGCCTTCGGTGTCCACTACAATTCCTCCTGAGGTCTCTCCGGTTGACCATTCATAACTATCTACATTCTGCCCTCCTGAGTTTATACTCACTGTTCCGTTCGAACAAAAAGTACTATTGTCAAAGCTTAGTGAAACCATAGGTAGTGGTAACTCCGCTATATTAGTGGAAGTACACAGATTATAACAGTAATCTTCTCCAATGGTCACCGTGACCATATAATCACCGGTTTCACTGACCACAATAAATGGCGTTGTTTCTCCGGTTGACCACTCGTAAGCAACTGCACCATCGGTAGTGGCGTCCAGGGTGTCCATAAATATCTCATCAGGACAGTATGGACCGAATGCGTCTAAACTGACGGTTACTAATTGAAAGCCTCCGTAATTTAAGGTGTCTTGTAGAGTGATATCCAAAGTGTCAGTTTCCTCAAGCGTTGTCAGTATCAAGGTGTCCATCTGCACCGAATCAACGGGGAAGATCAGCTGACCATCTACGATTGAATCACAAATAGTGGTTCCGTCTTCTAGTGTTTTGATCAGATACGGACCTGCCTGAGTATCATTTTCATCGCTAGAGGTTAAATATACATAGCCTCCCATCGGGGACTCTACTAACCCATCAGTAAAAGCATTCTGGCGTGTTGTTGCTTTGTAACGACGTTTCCAAACCATATCTCCCTCCAGGCTTATTTTCATCATCCAGGCAAAGGTTTCGTCATTGATTCCTAATAAGCGGCCACTTACCACGACATTACCATCATTCGCCATGATCATGTCAGTCACCAGTATCGTATCAGACGTTTGGAAGTCAACATTAAATATCCATTGGGTATTCCCAAAGGTATCGGTCTTAATCAAAAAGCCAGGGTGCGATGGTAAAATAGGATTTACTTTAGATCCTCCAAGAAGGTATCCTCCATCATTAGTCGCAAGTACTGCAGTACCGAATTCTAATATTCCGTCTTCTCCATATTCTCTTGCCCATTCGACTTCCCCTAGACTATCTGTTTTGACTACGAAAATATCAGTGTCCAGGATATCGGTGACACTTCCTGAGATGATCGCTCCAGAGTCTTGAGTGCTTTTTACAGAAGTACTTAGGAAGCTCTTGGTGTCATGATGATAGGCTTTTGACCAAGCTTGAATTCCTGTGGTATCAACCTCTGTGAGGTAAATGTCATTTGCTAGAGGTGTACCTACAACATTACCAGCCAGGTAAAAATTCTCCCGGTCATTCTGATCCAAAGGAGCATCTTCTGGAAATACGGATTGTACAGCGGCATCAAGCCCAAATTTTTTGACCCATAAAGGTTCTCCGCTTGCATCTCCCCGTAACATTACACGATTTATACTATTCGTATCCAGTACACCACTTATAACAAAGCCACCATCATCTTGCACGATAAGTTGACCATCTGGAAGAACTTTTTGCTCAAAATCATAGTCTTTACTCCAACTAAAGTTTCCCTTATTGTCAAACTTACTTACCGTATAAAACTCAAAACGCGTAGAATCCAGATCACGCCCTGCGGTCAATAGTAAATAACCCATATCGGAGGTTTGTCCGACATCTATCGCCGCATTCTGTCGATCGCTACGAAAGAGCCGTTCTATCTGCTCTTGAGCAATTAGGGAAGAAGTACTCGATATTAAAAAGAAAAAAAGAAAGATTCGTGTGTATGTAAACATGTTCGATATGCTTTGTAGGTTTTTAAAAACGAAATTTGATCAAATAAAAACAGCTTGCTTAGTATAAGATGCCTTGAGTTAGTCAAATGTTGACTGATCTTCTTTGGTTTTTCACTTAGCTATTAACGGGAAACTGTAGGATTAGGTTGGTATTCGTTCAATTTTTTAACCGTTTTAGATGCCCTTTTCGTATTATTGGACTCAAAGTGTAGCAATTATGCGCAACTGACGACAAATAACATAGCTCACATGAAAAAGATTCAACTCCTGTTTTTATGCAGCTTGATGCTGATTTCCTCCTTTTCTGTTGCAAACGCTCAGGTTCAAAAATCTCCTGACCGAACAGAGGGAGAAGGGCCTTATGACCAATTAATAATTAGAGGTATTACTTTGATTAATGGTAATGGAGCACCCCCAAGAGGGCCAATTGATATTGTGGTCGAAGGTAACAAAATTACTGAAATCGCTGTAGTCGGATATCCCGGCGTAGCCATTGATCCTGCCGGTCGACCAGCGTTAAAAGAAGGAGGTCGGGAGTTTGATTGCTCTGGAATGTATTTACTGCCAGGCTTTGTTGATATGCATGGTCATATAGGTGGGAAATCGCAGGGAGCTGATGCAGAATACGTATTCAAACTCTGGATGGGGCATGGAATTACAACGATACGGGACCCTGCCTGCGGGAATGGCTTGGATTGGGTCCTGGAGCATCGCGAAAAAAGCAAAACAAATAAGATTACTGCTCCCAGGATTAAGGCCTATACTGTTTTTGGTCAAGGTAGTTATGAGACAATTGCTACAGCAGAAGCCGCCAGAGAATGGGTGCGAGCCAATGCAAAAAAAGGATCAGACGGGATTAAGTTTTTTGGAGCACCACCTGAAATAATGGCCGCAGCGCTTGACGAAAATAAAAAACTTGGACTCCGTTCTGCATGTCACCACGCACAAATGGATGTTGCACGCTGGAATGTCCTTCATTCTGCACGTGCCGGATTGACGAGCATGGAACATTGGTACGGTCTCCCAGAAGCCTTGTTTAACGATCGGACAGTACAACATTATCCGCTCGATTATAACTACCAAAATGAACAGCACCGTTTTAAAGAGGCTGGTCGTCTTTGGACGCAAGCCGCAGCACCGCATTCAGAACACTGGAATGCTGTGATGAATGAATTATTAGAATTAAACTTCACGATCGATCCTACGTTCAATATTTATGAAGCTAATCGTGATCTAATGAGAGCCCGTCGGGCAGAATGGCACGAAGAATACACGATGCCATCCCTTTGGCGGTTCTATATGCCAAGTAAGATTTCTCATGGTTCTTATTGGCATTTCTGGGGGACAGAAGAAGAGGTAGATTGGCGAAAAAATTACGACCTTTGGATGACGTTTATTAATGAGTACAAAAACCGTGGAGGACGTGTAACAGCAGGGTCAGATTCTGGGTTTATTTATCAGCTATATGGCTTCGCTTACATTAGAGAATTAGAGTTGCTCCGCGAAGCAGGGTTTCATCCTTTAGAAGTTATTCGCTCTGCGACGCTCAATGGTGCAGAAGCATTAGGGATGGATGATGAAATTGGCTCGGTTGAAGTTGGAAAGCTGGCAGATTTTGTAATTCTTGATGAGAATCCGTTACAAAATTTGAAAGTTCTTTATGGGACGGGCGCAATCAAATTAACAGAAGAAAACGAGGTGATTCGAGCTGGAGGTGTAAAGTATACCGTGAAGGATGGAATTATTTATGACGCGAAGCAATTACTCGAAGATGTAAAAGAAATGGTTCGTCAGAGTAAAACGAAAGAGGACTTTGAGATCAAGCAACCTGGTAAAGAATAAACCAGACGACCCGAAAGCTAAAATAATATATGCCAAACAGTTCAAGCACTAAAAAATTCGGTACTGCGCCAGTGTTCTTCACGGCGATTTCTACTATTCTTGGGGCAATCATGTTTCTTCGATTCGGCTTCGCCGTCGGGAATGTCGGTTTCCTCGGGACCATTGCGATCATTTTGATCGGACACGCCGTAACGATTCCCACAGCAATGGCCATCGCAGAGATTGCAACCAATCAAAAGGTGGAAGGAGGAGGAGAATACTACATCATCTCTCGTTCTTTCGGGTTAGTGATTGGGTCAGCTATTGGCCTAGCGCTCTACATGTCGCAGGCAATTAGTGTCGCTTTCTATATTATGGCCTTTGCAGAGGCATTCACGTCTCTATTCGATTATTTGATTGCAACATTTGCAATGCCGGAATGGTTGGTCTGGGTGCTCAAGCAAAAACAAACCATTGGCATTCCTGCTTTGGTTGGGTTGACTGCCATAGTATTGGCAAAAGGTGCTGACCTTGGAGTAAAAGTATTATATGCGGTAGTTGCTACCCTTAGTGTTTCGATGGTCGCATTTTTTATTGGGACAACGGAGTATAGTCAAACCGTTCCTTTTGATGTTTCCAGAACAGTAGAAGATATTGTTTTTGTAGAACCAGAGCTTGCCAGAGAGCAGCCTCAGATTCTACCAACTGATCAATTGTTTGCAGATAGTTTAACAGCTACTTATCCGGATTCCCAGGAGGTACGTTCTGCCCCGCCAGTTGTTGACGATAAGGAAAACAATTCATCGTCATCACCTTTGATTCCACTTGGATTCTTTACTGTTTTTGCGATTATCTTCCCGGCTTTTACCGGAATGACAGCAGGTGTAGGTCTATCTGGAGATTTAAGGGATCCTGGAAAATCAATTCCCCTAGGAACCTTAGCAGGAACCATTGCCGGAATGGTTATTTATGTGTTTATTGCCTACAAATTAGCCGTATCTGCAAGTCCTGCAGATTTAGCCGATACTTCCAAACTTGTCATGGCAGACATTGCCTGGCAAGGCTGGTGGATTATTCCGGTCGGCTTAGCCGCTGCGACTATTTCTTCTGCGCTAGGATCCATCATGGTTGCGCCCAGGACTTTACAGGCAATTGCCCGGGATAAAATCTTTCCGGCAACCCGATTCAATTATTGGTTATCCAGAGGAAAAGGAAAAAGTGATGAGCCCTATAATGCCTCAATTGTTACGGTTTCTATAGCAGCCTTATTTATCATGGCCGGAGCTATTGATAGCGTAGCGCAGGTGATATCAATGTTTTTTATGGTGACCTATGGGTCGCTTTGTTTAATTTCGTTTTTGAATCATTTTGCCGCAGATCCTTCGTATCGACCAAGGTTTAAATCTCGTTGGTTGATTTCTCTTTTTGGAGCAATAGCTTGTTTTGGGTTAATGTTTTTTATGAATGCATTGTATGCGTTTTTTGCAATCGTTCTAATGGTCGGCTTGTACTTCATAATTGCGTACTATAACAAGGATAAGAAAAGTATGGCGTTGATCTTTCAAGGCGTTATCTTTCAGTTTAGTCGCCGGCTTCAGGTGTTTTTGCAAAAAGCAGATAAGGAAAAAGCTAAAAGTTGGAGGCCTTCCGCAATTGCATTCTCGTCGAATACATTTGAGCGGCTTGGAGCATTTGATTTGCTACGGTGGATTTCTCAGACTTATGGCTTTGGAACATACATTCATCAAATCTCCGGTTATCTATCCCGAGACACCAGTCAGCAGGCCAGAGACTGTAAAGAGCGATTGATCAAGATGGCAGAATTGACGGATAGTAAAATCTACGTCGATACACTTATTAGTCCGTCCTACACATCAAGTATTGCACAGGTAATTCAATTGCCAGGTATTGCCGGAACAGAGAATAATCTATTATTATTTGAGTTTTCCAAGAAAGAACCGGAGAGTCTTAAAGAGATTGTGGACAACTTTAAATTAATCCAATCGGTTGATTTTGATGTTTTGGTACTTGCAGCTTCAGAGCGTGGATTCGGATTGAAAAAACAAGTGCATATTTGGTTGACCTCCATCGATTATCAGAATGCAAATTTGATGATTCTTTTGGCTTACATCATCATTGGACATAGGGAGTGGAAAGGTGCAGAAATCAAAATATTTGCAATTTATCCAGAAGATAGTATTGAGGAAGAACGTAAAAAACTTTATGACTTGATAGAGAAAGGGCAGTTGCCTATTTCTTATAATAACATTGAGTTTATCACCCGAAAAGTCGACGTAAAGACAGAACATATCATTTGTGAGAAATCAAGGGATGCTGACCTGTCAATTGTTGGCTTCCGACCCGAACTTATTAAACACGAAGGCGTTAATGCATTTCAACATTATGCGGAGCTTGGGAATATTCTCTATGTCAATGCCGCAGAACACAAAGCCATCAAATAAAAATTATGACCTTTTATCGTTTTTTTCTACTCGCCGGGCTCTGTACCTGGCTGGCCTGCGGCGATGCTCCGCAGCAATCAACAACTCCTGAAACGTCAGTAGTTAATTACCCTGAATCATTCCAAAAAGTATTAGCTGCACATGGAGGCAAGGAGACCTGGGACAAGATGAATACCTTAAGTTTTACCAGAGGTACAGGTGCTAAGGCAGAGAAACATACCATTGACCTTAAATCCCGAAGGTCAGTTATTGAAGTAGAGAATAAGTATAAATTAGGAACAGATGGCGAAAAGATCTGGGTAAGCCCCCATCGGGATTCTTTCCCCGGAGATTCTCCCCGGTTTACCCATAATTTACATTTTTACTTTTTTGCAATTCCATTTGTATTTGCAGACCCCGGTGTCACCGTAACGGATGGAGGATTAAAAATGGTTGATAGTGTGAATTACCAAGTCCTGAATGTACGGTTTGGAGAAAATGTAGGTGATGCCCCCGAAGATCAATACAATATGTATGTTGACCCTAAAACGAATATTGTTGACTTTATTACCTACTCTGTAACGTATTTTGATAAAAGTCGGGCTACTCGTTATAATGCCCTAAAGTTTGACTGGGAAAAGGTAAATGGTTTGCTGGCCCCTAAGCGCTATGACGGATACAAATGGGAGCAAGATAGCTTAGGTGCAAAACGCTACGAATCTGCTTTTGATAAGGTCCAGTACAAGGTAGAAAGTCAGGAGGATGACTTTTTTGCCGTGCCTGAGGGGGCTTATACAGAATAATAAGAAAACCTTAAGGTTTATTAACACGAAGCGGGTACTATTTTTGCCCTTTATTCAGTTATGAAAAATGGTAGGATACACTTACCAGATATCAATTATGAATAAAATATAGCACACATGAAGAAGATATTGACATTATTAATCTGCGTGATGACCATTAATATGGTTTCGGCGCAATTAAATGACAGATTAAAAAATGCTGCTCGAAAAGCTGAGTCTACTTTAAAAGGAGGCGGAGGTCTTTCACAAGCAGAGATTGGTGATGGGCTCAAAGAAGCATTAGACGAAGGCGTTCGAAAAGCAGTAGATAAGCTTTCTGCTGAAAATGGTTATCTCAATAGTATCTATAAAATTCCAATTCCGGCAGAGGCGGAAAAAGTATTTAAAAAAGTTAAATCAGTGCCTGGGTTCGGAGATGCTGAAGAAAAAATGGTTGCCTTGCTTAATCGCGCGGCAGAAAATGCGGCTACAAAAGCAAAACCAATATTTGTTGGTGCAATCAAACAGCTTACCTTTAAAGATGCATTTGATATTTTAATGGGGGAAGATGATGCAGCTACGCAATACTTACACCGTACGACCAGTAAGCCTTTGTTTAGTGAGTTTTTACCTGTTATTCAAAAATCTTTGGATGAAGTGAATGCACGGGATTACTGGAAGAAGGTAGTAACTGCCCATAACAAATTGCCTCTTGTGAAAAAGGTCGATCCAGAACTTGATCGTTATGTTACTACTAAAGCACTCGATGGAATGTTTGGTATGGTAGAGCAAAAGGAAAAAGATATTCGTACTAATCAATCATCGCGTACAACCGATGTCCTCAAGAAAGTTTTTGCTCAACAGGATAATAAAGAGAAAGATACTAGCGAAAAAGACAAGAGTAGTAAAAAGAGTAATTCTAAGCTACGAGGTTTGATTCAAAACTAAGACTTTACTCAAGTAAAGTCTCATTTAAAAATCGGATCGATTCCACCAGGAGTCGATCCGATTTTGTTTTGAGTCAGCGATGTAACTCAGCGTATGAAAAAGAAAATTACCAGGGTTTTGATAAATCCTCCGCGGTGTATTGATGTGATCTTTCTTCAAAATAACTTTCCTGCTTATCATCTTTTTTAAGTCGCATCGGAGGTTTGGAAAATAATTTCCGAAACCAGGCCAGGGGGGTTAGAAAAAGAAAAAATAGAAGAGAAAGTAATATCGTCCCGTTGATCCTTCCAAGAAGTTCTGCCAGTTTATACCAGGCTATTCCAATATATCGCGCTAGTCCCGGAAGTAATAATCCAATGATGGCCACCACAATTGCAGCAATTAAAAGATATTCTATCCTCCAGAAATAATAGAATACGATCAGTCCTGCCGTAATCGCAAAAGTAGCTTCCAGGCTTTTTCTTCGTGTAATTTCCATTTTAAAATAAAGAGTAAATAAATGGTGCTACGGAGGAACTTCCACCTACGACGATAAGTATTCCGAGTAATACTAAAACTATAATAATCGGTGCGAGCCAATATTTTTTTCGGTCTTTAAGGAAGCCCCAGAGGTCTTTGAGTAATTCCATTTTAGCAGATTTTCGTATAAAAATATAAGACGATCAAATCGGTTTTAATCCTACTCTTAGGAGGATGAATATAACAAATTAATAAATATTAATCTTTTTCAAAGGTGATTTTCTTGCTCCATTCAGCTTGCGAACTTTTATCGAAGAGGTAATTACCCAATACGAGATAGTCCATATTTGTTTGCATAAAGCAGGTGAAAGCTTCTTCCGGAGTATTTACGATAGGTTCTCCACGAACATTAAAGCTGGTGTTGATCAATACGGGACATCCGGTTTTTTTGTAGAATGCCTGAAGTAATGACCAGAATTCAAAGTTGCTATCTTCGGTGACCGTTTGAATACGAGCGCTATAATCAACATGTGTGATAGCAGGTAAAGTAGACCGGGGTGTTTTTAGTTGTTCGCTGATCCCGACAGCTGTCGGCTGCCCCTGATCAAACTCCGTAGTTATGCGCCATTTCTCACGAATCGGTTGAACCAATAGCATATAAGGAGAAGGAGCATTTATTTCAAAATAATCCTTAGCAGCATCGGCTAAAATCGCCGGTGCGAAAGGTCGGAATGATTCCCTGAATTTAATTTTGAGATTCAGCTTTCGTTGCATTTCTACATTGCGAGGATCACCAAGAATGCTCCGATTGCCAAGTGCCCTTGGGCCGTATTCCATCCTACCTTGAAACCAACCAATCACTTGTCCATCTTCCAGTAATTTCGCTACTTCCTCACAGAGCTGCTCAACATTGTCATACTTGTTAACAACTGCATTATATTTTCTGATGCATTGTTCAATATCCAGGTCACTATACTCCGGTCCCAGGTAAGCACCTTGCATATCATCAATGTCAGCAAGCTTGTTTCGTTCTTGCTCAAAATACAGGTGGTACGCTGCTAACGCAGCTCCCAAAGCGCCCCCCGCATCTCCTGCTGCGGGTTGGATAAATAGATGTTTGAATAAATTACTTTGCTGAATTTTACCGTTTGCTACACAGTTTAGTGCTACACCTCCCGCCAAGCATAAATTTTCGGAAGCAGTAAGAGACTGGGCAGTTGCTGCGATTTTAAGTACAATTTCTTCCGTAACAGCCTGAATGGCAAAAGCAAGATTACAATGCTTAGGTTCCATGGTGCTTTCCGGCTCCCGCCTTGGAAAACCAAATAAAGCTTCCCACGCTTTATCATTCGCCATTCTTAAGCCAACGACGTAATTAAAGTAGGATTGCTCTAAGCAAATAGATCCATCGGGCTTGATATCTACCAAGTGTGTTTTGATACGCTGGATAAAATCCTGCGTTTGTGGATCGTTTGGATTTCCATAGGGCGCAAGCCCCATGAGTTTGTACTCACCAGAGTTAACTTTGAACCCAAGGTAGTAAGTGAAAGCAGAATATAGTAGGCCGAGTGAATGTGGAAAATGTAGTTCCCTTAATATCTTAATAGACCGCCCCTCTCCTACGCAGATGGAAGCTGTTGCCCATTCTCCGACACCGTCAATCGTCAGGATTGCGGCTTTGTCGAAAGGAGAAGGATAAAAAGCACTGGCTGCATGAGATAGATGGTGCTCCGGAAAAAGGAGCTGTGTTTTTTTTCGATCAAATTTACCAAGCTTATCCAACTCTTCCCGAATGATTCGTTTCAGGAAGATTTTTTCTTTGATCCAAAGGGGCATTGCCTTGAGGAAAGATTTTATCCCTACCGGAGCATAGGAGTAAAAGCTTTCTAACAAGCGCTCAAACTTGAGGTAAGGCTTATCATAAAAAGCAATGGCATCTAATTGATCCATTGTGATGCCACCGTAGTTTAGACAGTATTCTATTGCGTTGGAAGGAAAAGCAGGGTCATGCTTTTTGCGGGTAAAACGCTCCTCTTGCGCAGCGGCTACTACCTTTCCATTATAAGTTAGTGCGGCGGCGGAGTCGTGATAAAAAGCGGATATGCCGAGGATGAACATAGTACAAGATACCTAAAAATCGATAACTGTGCGAATTAAAAAGAACCCATCATCGCCTTGCTTTTGGTATAAAGGCATAAGTATTAATCCGTCTTCTGAGGCTTTGATTGGACCATTTTTATCCTTGGCCAACTGTTCGCCCTTTTCAATGATCTGGAAATTTTTGTAGTTGGGGAGCATTTCGAACTTGTCTTCTGCACCTATGCGATGGACTTCAATTAGCTCTGCTAATTGAGGTAAATCTTTTGAATACTCAATCAATAAGGCATCGTGTTGGTTTTCAATATGGATAGGCAGGACACAGCCAATTGTACGCATACAATTGGTAATTGCTGCAATTGCACGATTTACGGAAAGTTGCTCCTGGTGTTGTCCGGACTCAAAGCAAACGGCTACCATGTCAATATCAAAATTCTTGCTGTTGAAATAGTGCAGAGAGGTGCCTTGAATCCCTCTTAGTAAACCCTTGATTACCGGTGCATGCAGCTCAAGTGCAATTCGGATGCTTTCTTTTTCTTCTGTCGGAATAGAGAAGATGCCGCCATGAGCCGTGGTAGTGTGTAGATCAAGGACAACTACGCGGTCAGGTTGATAAGCTTCGATTTCTTGTTCGACCAAGGTTATCACCTCTTTTAGTTCGAGATCTTCGGCTTGTAATTGAGCTGTAGGAGTACTTTTTACACGTTTAATGTTGTCGACTGTCCATTGTCGGTTTAGATCCCTTTCAAGATAACGAACGCCTTGTTGAGTAGCACGTAAGTTGCCGATAAGCCCAAGTAATCTACCCTTGAAAAGGAAATCAGGGTTGGTAATAGGCTCCACTTCCAGCATCTTAAACATCAGCTTAAGTGCATTAACGCCAGCAGGTTCATTACCGTGCATTGCTCCAAAAGCAATCAGCAACGGACCTTTTTCTGTTCCAGTATATCTTCCAATTATTCGTTCGATTGCAATCTTTCTTTTACAGTTAAATTACCCATGGAGGGATTACAAAGATAGCAAAATTCAAAGCTCCTTATTTACAATCTTGATTGATTCCCAGAACATATTTTGAAACGACATCGATCAGCGCAGCCGATTCGGCACCAGCGAATCCTTCAATATCCTCGCTTTTAATTCGAAGTTGATATTGTTCTGTCAAAGGCAAAGAGATAGGTAAGTAGGACCAATGCCATTTTTCTTCATTGTATCCATCGGGGCGCTCGGAGCCTTTAGGAGAATATGGCTGACAAAATCCATATTCAGGAGCATTTTTGACAAGCCACTGATATTCCTTCAATCCTTTTCCTTTTGCGAAGTATTCATTGTTTAGTGCGTTGATATCAATATCAGTGCCCCAGTGATGCCGGGATGTGCCGGGCATTGAACTATACTCTAAGATTTTGAGTGCACGATCCATTGGTTTTGGGTGAGATTTAGGAAGGGCCTTTCCATCTACTTTTCGATCTCCATTCCATTTTGCTTCCCAAATACGTTTTTGATGATTAAAGGGGCGAGTGGCAGAAAGTATCTTAAGGCTGAGCCCTTCTTTAGCAGCTGCTTCACGCATTTTTAAGAAGGAATCGTATGCTTTTTTGCGTAGGCGCATTCCTGCTCTTGAGGCAAATTTGGTTTCAATAGTTACAAAATCAGGGTGCTTCTCCGGGTTAAATTTACCCATCAGATAGTCAATCGTAATTTCGGGATTGACTTTTGGTTTTTCAGGAGTGTTCATAACGACATTTTGTGCGAGTGCCTTGGTGTCAGCACTAGAAACTTTTTCTTTATTCGCAGGTGCTTCGTCCTGACAGGAAAACACGGAGATTATAGCGAGTATGATGAATATACGCATGTTAATTATTTGTGTAGTTATTTATGTGAGTAATCACAGAAGCCTTACCCTAATATTCGAATTCCAGTTGCTCACTTGGGAATCCAAAGAGGTATTTTTCCTTGATGATGTTAGCCACTTTAGGAGGAACCATTTCTTCCCAATTATCCTCGTCTAATTTGATCTTAGCAAGCACATCTTTGGAGAAAATATGTAATACTTCTTTTTTGTAATCCTTGATATCGACAATTTGTGCACTATCTAACAGATGTTGAAATAAAAACTTAATGCCTTCAGGGATTGGAAGATTCTGACAGGTCATGAGTTCTTCATTGCCCTCCTGCATTGCCGGATATACATACATTTTTACATTGCGAGTAAAAAGTTCGCCAAAGCTTGCTAGCAAACGACCATCCTGATTTTCAATATATTTCTGATTAAGCATTTCTAATAATTGAAATACTCCAAGGACTAAACCCAGTTTGTTTACTTTATAATCTGCCAGATAATTGATTAGTTTTTGATGTGCTTCGCAGTTAGAGATAACGACCGTTTGCCCCATAGCATTGAGGATGTCCGCTCTATCCAGAAAATCCTTTTCATCTAAATCGCCGGTCGAACATAAGTTATCTAAAGTGATCTCCGTGAGTAGGACCGCTTTACCCGGGTCAACATCTGATTCATTTCTAAATTGTTCCCAACTAGCTTTAATCATATCCTGATTGACAAGTGTAGCAGGACGGTAACTTCCACGAACGACTAGCGCGTTTTTCTTGTAAAGAAACTCAGAGGCATGAATATTTTTACCATCCGGACCAAACATAGCTACATCGCTCAATCCATGCTTGATTAGCATCAGACTCAACCAACGGTTATCAACGTTCTCAAAATTAGGACCAGTCAGGCGAATCATATCAATGGCCATCCGGTCTTTAAGATTGTCTATTAATGACTGTAGAAGCGTTTCTGGATCATTATGGTAATGAAAACAAGCATAAATAAGATTAACACCAAGGATACCTATCGCTTGTTGTTGAAGCTTGTTGTCTTTGTCCAGCATTTTTGCATGGAGTACAATATCATTAGGATCGCCATCAGGGTCAAGTTGGAATCGTAAACCTAACCATCCATCACCTTTGATAGTTCTGGAGTAATTGATAGCAGAAACAGTATCGGCGAAAACAAAAAACTTAGTCCCGTGACGTTCGTTTTGTAGTCGGGAATCCATCAGGTCATACTCGTGATCGAGCATCTTATAGAGTCTTGATTCACATACATAGCGTCCAGAGGCCTCCGGCCCGTATATTTTGTCAGAATACACTTTGTCATATGCAGACATCGTTTTAGCGATCGTACCCGCAGCAGCGCCTACTTGAAAAAAGTATCTGGCGACTTCTTGTCCGGCGCCAATCTCAGCGAATGTACCATAGACGTTATCGTCTAGATTAATCTCAAGTGCTTTTTGTTCCGTTTCTAATGCTTGCCGTTTCATAGAATAGTATACTTAATTTGAAGATTCAAAGTTACGGAATTCAGATTACGGATGGAAAACGATTTTATAGTATCTAGTGTTGTAAGTTATAGAGAGGATTATGCTGGAGCACTTCGTGTGCCCATAAAGTGCGCAAATTCGAAGAAAAAAGCGTAATTTTGCGGCGGCAAAAAACGCTTTGAAAAAAGAAAGATATGTTTCCAGAATATGATGTCATAGTAGTAGGTGCAGGCCACGCAGGTTGTGAAGCAGCGGTAGCTGCGGCCAACATGGGATCGAAAGTTATGTTGGCTACGATGAATATGCAGACCATTGCACAAATGTCTTGTAATCCTGCTATGGGAGGCGTTGCAAAAGGGCAAATTGTTCGAGAGATTGATGCACTTGGTGGTTATTCAGGCATTGTGACGGATCATACCATGATTCAGTTTAGGATGTTAAATCGTTCTAAGGGGCCTGCAATGTGGAGCCCTCGGGCGCAAAGTGACCGAATGTTATTCGCTGGTAAATGGCGAAAAATGTTAGAGGAGAATCCTAATGTTGATTTTTGGCAAGAAATGATAACTGGCCTGGTAGTAAAAGATGGTGTTGTCAAAGGCGTTAGAACATCTATTGGATTAGAAATTCCGGGGCGTTCTGTAGTATTAACTAACGGAACCTTTTTAAACGGTATTATTCATATTGGAGAAAAGCAATTTGGAGGAGGTCGCGCTGGAGAAAGAGCTGCCAAAGGTATCACAGAGCAACTTGTAGAACTGGGATTTGAATCTGGCCGGATGAAAACAGGAACACCACCTAGAGTCGATGGCCGAAGTTTGGATTGGGATGCTATGGAGCTGCAGCCCGGAGATGAAATTCCAGGAAAATTCTCCTACACAGATACACCAAGACTTGCGAAGCAAAGACCTTGTCATATTGCTTACACCAGTCAGGAGGTCCATGATATATTAAAAACAGGCTTTGATCGCTCGCCAATGTTTAATGGGCGTATTCGCGGAGTTGGTCCTCGGTATTGTCCTTCAATTGAAGACAAAATTGATCGTTTTGCGGAGCGAGATCGCCATCAGTTGTTTGTTGAGCCTGAAGGATGGGATACGGTTGAAATTTATGTAAACGGATTTTCTTCTTCGTTGCCAGAGGATGTTCAGTATAAAGCGATGCGAAAGATTCGTGGCTTTGAAAATGCAAAAATGTTCCGACCTGGCTATGCGATTGAGTATGATTACTTTCCACCAACTCAATTGAAAATATCCTTAGAAACGCGCTTAGTTAAAAATCTTTTCTTTGCCGGGCAGATTAACGGAACAACAGGATATGAAGAAGCAGCTAGCCAAGGCTTAATGGCTGGACTTAATGCGCATCTGGCGATAAATGATCAAGAACCATTTGTGCTAAAACGTTCGGAAGCTTATATCGGTGTACTAATTGATGATCTGGTAAATAAAGGGACGGATGAACCTTACCGTATGTTTACCTCACGTGCTGAATATCGTATTTTGCTTCGTCAGGATAATGCGGATTTACGGTTAACGCCGATGGTGAAAGATTTAGGAATGAGTGGTCTGGAAGAGCGAATGGAAAGAGTCGCTGTGAAAAATGAGAAAGTTGCCGAAATTGAAAAATTTATACGTAAAACCAGCATTGCTCCTGAGGATGTCAATGGCCTGCTGGCAGAGCGCAACTCTTCGCCACTTAATCAAAAGGTCAAGATTCATAGTGTTTTAATGCGGCCTAATATTAATTTGGCTGATTTACAGACGGTGATGCCATCATTAAGTGAGTTCCTGGATAATTATGATACAGAATGTGCAGGTTTAGCAGAGACGAACCTCATCTATGAGGGATATATTCGAAAAGAACAAGAGATGGTTGACAAGATGAACCGCCTGGAAGCCGTAAAGATTAATGACGATTTCGATTATCGTGGAATCGTATCTCTTTCTTTAGAAGCTCGCGAGAAGCTGGCGGTGATGAAGCCCAGAACGATAGGACAAGCGAGTAGAATAAGTGGCGTCTCGCCTTCAGATATCTCCGTTTTATTAATTCATATGGGACGATAATGAAAAGCCCTTTAATTAGTTTAAGGGGCTTAATATGTATCGTGTGTACCCGCCATTTTGTACAAAGCTACCGCATTCGCCGGATGGTTGTACCGCATTCTGTATAAAATCTCTTCGACTTGGAACATCGTAATATCGTGTTTCTAACCAAGTGAAACCAGATTCATTTTGTAGGCGATTTAGTAAAGAAATAATTCCAAATCGACTAAATATAGAACTTGAGCAAATCTGATCTGCTGCGAGCTCATCTGCATCCATAACTTCAATATCATCAAAAACAAGTGCTTCTAAAGTTTTTGCAAGGGTAAAAGCATCCGTTCCATCAGGATTCGGAATGCGTTTCCCGATATTTGATAGTTGCGTAGTATTGTGTTCCGAAATTAAACGATTAAACAGGGTACGATCATTCATTAACATTGCTTCAAATGCTAATACATAATAGAGTTCATTTTCTTTTTCCAGTGCTCGGAGAAATCCAGTAGTAATGTAGAAGTGCCCTCCTGGGATAGCAAATGCATTAAGTTCTTCTTTGTCTAAAACCGTTATTCTCCAGGGGCGATCCTGATCCCATCGATCATCTTCCATGGATTGTGAGTCTAGCTTTAGGGTATTCGTTACCTGATCGTATAATGTCTGAGTGTACCAGTATACAGTGGTGTCATATGGCGGAATATTGGGTAATACCGGGAAAAGTTCAGGATGCTGCGCAATAGCTGACTGGATTCTATCACCTAATTCTTCTCGTTTTTCTTTAGTGAAATCACTAGGCCTTTCTATGGGGTCTAGATTTTCTCTACAAGAAAATGTGAGTATGAGGATCATTGAGCAGAGGGTAACCGCAAAGCGGTACTTAATGATGTTCATTTCTGTTTTTGTTTAGCGTTGTTCTAATGGCGGATTCGTTAAAAACCCTAAGAAATAACAGCAAAAACTTATCCAGAAAATGTTAAATATGTTCGTTTTGAAGATAATATCCAGGGCTAAAACAGAAATAAGCAATTAGGCGGCATTTCCGATCACAAGTAAAAGGTAAAATGCGGCTTAATTGCTTATTATCTTAAATATTCTTGAGCAGTCGAATACTTCGACTAAATCTTAAGAGTAAAGATCATCGATTTCATTTTTGTATTTTTCAAGGATTACCCGTCGCTTCAATTTAAGCGTTGGGGTTAACTCTCCAGGTGTTCCATCCGTTTTGACGGGTTCCCAGGTTGCATCGATGAGTTTGAATTTTTTGATTTGTTCGATATGGCTAAATTCCGGATTGTACTTATTGACTACTTCCTGGAATTGGGCTTGTACTTTTTCATTTTGAATAGCATCACCGCATCCACACCATTCGATATCATGCTCCGAACACCAATCTTTTAGTGCTTCTTCAGCGGGTACGATTAATGCGGAAACGAATTTTTGTTTTTCTCCTACAACCATCATTTGTTCGATGAGAAAATCTTCTTTGAATTTATTTTCGATAGGCGCCGGAGCAACATATTTTCCGCCTGATGTTTTGAGTAATTCTTTTTTACGGTCGGTGATCTTCAAGAACTTATTCCCCTGTCCATCACTAACAAACTTACCAACATCTCCTGTGCAAAACCACGTTTGTCCATCAATTTCTTTCATGACTTCAGCGGTTTTATCTGGTTTGCGGTAGTAACCTTGCATGATGTTAGGTCCCTGAGCAAGTATTTCTCCTTCTCCATTACGGTAATTACCATCGCTTGGATCTATGTGGATTTTTACAGAAGGCAAAGGTACACCAACAGTACCGATCATTGCACCTCCTTTATCAAATCGCCCGATAGTTAAACCTGGAGAAGTTTCTGTAAGGCCATATCCTTCGCGAACGGGGATACCTGCTGCGGAGAAAACACGAATAATTTTAGCTGGACAGGCTGCTGCACCCGTCAAAATTCCTTTGACATTTCCTCCTAGGGCCTCCCGCCATTTACTGAAAATAAGTTTGTCTGCAATGCTGCGTTTCAAACCATTCATGCCAGAAAAATTTTTATCAAATTCGTAGTCGTCAGTTAGGTTAAGCGCCCAAAAGAATAACTTCCTTTTAGTGCCAGTGAGGGTTAAACCTTTGTTGTAAATTTTCTCATATACTTTTTCAAGTAAGCGAGGAACGGTCGTAAAGAAATGAGGTTTGATCGTTTGCAGATCCCCAGTTTCACCACCGAGATTATCTGTACCAGTAAAAGTAATCTCCAGCAAATTATAAATGTAAGAGTAGGATGCACTGCGTTCGAAGATGTGGCAAATTGGGAGGAAGCTCAGTACCTTGTCTCCCGCATTACAAGGAAGTAATTCCTTGACATTGGCAACATTCGAAACGATATTGTTATGAGAGAGCATAACTCCTTTCGGATTTCCGGTTGTCCCGGAGGTATATATTAGGGTCGCCAAATCATCCGGTTTTACCGCATCTTTGAGGGCTTCCAGTTCCGCTGCATCTCCATCGGTAAAAATATCTTCCCAATGTTTTCTACCTTCCATTTTGTCAAAAGTATAAATGTCAATGAGGCTAGGGACGTTTTCTTGCGCTTTTTGGACTTTATCAAATAGATCTCCTTCTCCGGCAAAGCAATATTTTACTTCTGCGTCGTTAAAGATGTATTCATATTCTCCTGAGCTAATAGTTGGATAAACAGGTACATTAATGGCTCCAATCTGTTGGATTCCAATATCCATCATTACCCATTCAGGGCGGTTTTTGTATACGACTAATGCGATCTTATCTCCGGGCTTGACGCCCAGTTTAAGTAAGCCATGACTTACTTTGTTGGCGTGCTCAATAATTTCGTCTGTACTAAAGTAAGTCCAGGTTCCATTATGCTTATATCCGATGGATTTTTTTAGAGGTTTCTTTGCTTTCTGATAGTAGATGTAATCGAAGAGGCGAGTAACGTTCATCTTAATATTATTTGGTTCAATACTTTAAATTCAAGACAATCTATCTTGTTATTGCCAAAATAAGGTATTTTTTAATTAATTCAAGACACAGCACTTTTTTTGCGGTAGACTTCTTAAGTATTTATCGCTTTTAAGTCTTGAGCTAGGTGAAATACCTAGATTCTACGGCTGTATTTTGAAATAAAAAGATGCATTTGAAAATGATCTTTTCAAATGCATCGAGTAGGTGAAGTTGCGGAGTGGTGTTGGGAAAGACTTAAGGTCTATTCTTTTTCTTAGCGTAGTAATCGAACACTTTATTTACTACAGCTTTGCCAAGTTGATTTGGGTTTTGTCGAATCTTTGATTCTTCTTTGCCCATAGTTAAAAAGACAGCATCAACGGCGCGTTCAGCCAGGAAGTCAGACATAGAATTGTCTACCTTGTTTTTTGCAAAAAGATTGTAAGCGCCAGCGGCGATTGGCCAGTATTGTAGAATGTCGAGTTTTTCCAGTTCGGTATCCATCTTTGAACTGTAGCGCTTTTTTACGGAGGCATACATACCGTTTCGTAAGGCATTCGTTGCAGCATCCGGAGCACCGACAACGATAGCAACAGCATCTTTGAATTTTACCTCTTTGATAGCATCTTTCATTATGCCTGATCCTTCTTCTGCCATAATTTTAGAGACGGTACCGATCTTTTTTTCAATGTCTCCCAGTTCAGCTTCCAGTCCGAGGGCTTTTAATGAGCTTAGGACAGGTTTTAACTCTGGTGGAATGAAGCCGTCAACTCCTTCCTTATTGAGTTTTTGCATAGTTTTAATTGCTCTGAATGCACTGCTGTCGAGAATTTCGCGAACGGCTGAAATGGTTTCGAGGCTCGTAGGCGCCTCAGCGAAATTCTTTAAAGTAGAGCAAGAGGAAAGGAGGACCCCAAGGGTTAGCATTGTGAGTTTAAAATATTTCATATTCGTAGTTTTTTATTTAGGACGTAGAAATCTTTAAAAGAGTACATTTTTGGAGAGAAATTAAAAAGAATCAAGAGTAGATTCAGTTGTCCGGGGGGGGGATTGACTTTTGTTCTGGGCGTAGAGTCATGCTGATAAAGCACATAAAACCTATCGCTAAAGGGACGCAACAAGTTTCGTTTTTAGAATAGCAGGATATTATAATCGAGTGATTATATATAAAGTTAGAGGCGTAGACCTAAAATGAAATTGTTTATTCTTTGCCTGGGCAATTGTGGAGTAAAGCGTTAGCAAAAAATTCAATCATTACTTCTACTTCATCAAAATTCTCGTCATTTACTGTTACGTCTGTAAGTCTAGGTAGATGTTGAGCAAAGTAAATATGATTATTGGCCATCTCAAACATGTTACTTGCCAGTGCCCGTGGGTAAGGAAACTCAGAGTTTATCTCAGAAATAACATTTGCGACCTTTTGGACCAGGGTTTTGTAGTTAGAGAAAAAACCATCTCTATTTTCTTCATCAACCATTTTTGTATGGTATGCTTTGGTACCTTCTGCAATGATTAGCCGGTGAAGGACACTTTCATTAACATATTCTATGCTCGGGTTTTCCTTTGAAGCGTAAACAAAGTTTTCAATAATAATTTTCAGGCGGCGTTCAGGATCTTCGATATTCATAGTATTGATATCGATCAGGTAGCTTACCCATTCCCAGTACCAGGATACAAGGTAAATTAGTAGTAGGTGCTTGTTTTCGAAATAACGATAAACCGATGCTTCAGTAGAATTCATCCGTTTTGCCAGCTTTTTGAAGTTAAACGCTTCAAAACCAATTTCGTCAATAAGTAAGATACTATGCCTGATGATCTTCTGCCCGAGCGGGGTTTCTTGCGGATCTCTTAGGTAAAGACGATCATTTAAGCTGATTTTTATCCCTATAGCCATAAAAGTTTACCTTTTTTTCACAAAAGTAATAGTTTTTATGAACTAGTTTTTATATGATTTGTTAAAGTTGAGGTTTTATAATTGATAGTATTGCTATTATAAGTGAAAGTTGCTTATATTTACATTTATAAATCGACTAGCTTTTAATAGCACCCAACAAATTTTCGAGTATTCACATTTTCAAACTAACCAGTATATCTGATCTAGTTTGATTATTTTTTTGTCTTCCTTCTATTAAAATTAAAAATTATGAGTCCAAAAGAGACCAATGGAATTTTCAGTAACTTAAAAAATGACATTCCTGCATCGGTTATCGTTTTTCTGGTCGCCGTTCCTTTATGTTTGGGTATTGCCCTAGCTTCTGGTGCACCTTTATTTTCCGGAATTATCGCTGGAATCGTTGGAGGTATTGTTGTGGGCGCATTAAGTGGCTCGCAATTAGGAGTTAGTGGTCCTGCTGCAGGATTAGCTGTCATAGTACTAACGGCGATCCAAGAGTTGGGAGCATTTGAGATATTTCTTGTAGCGGTAGTTTTAGGAGGAGTTTTCCAGTTATTATTAGGATATGCAAGAGCAGGAATTATCGGCTATTATTTTCCATCCTCAGTGATTAAAGGTATGTTATCTGGTATTGGTATTATCATTATTCTAAAGCAAATACCTCACGCTTTTGGTTATGATAAAGACTATGAAGGTAGCATGAGCTTTGCACAACCTGATGGGCACAACACACTGTCTGAACTATACTACATGTTCGAGGCAATAAGCCCTGGAGCAGTAATTATTGCTGTTTTATCAATGGCTATTCTGATACTTTGGGAGCAACCATTTATGAAACGAATCTCTCTTTTCAAAATGGTACAGGGACCTTTGGTAGTGGTAGCTTTAGGTATTGTACTTAATCTTGTTTTTCAGAATATGCCCGACCTTGCACTACGTGCGGATCAGGTGGTTGCTATTCCGGTAGCAGAAAGTATTGGTGGATTTTTCAACCAATTTACATTTCCTGATTTTAGCCACATAACAAATTCTGCCGTTTGGGTAACGGGTATTACGATTGCAGTTGTTGCAAGTTTGGAGACCTTATTATGTTTGGAGGCAACCGACAAACTTGATCCAATGAAAAGAGTGACACCAGCAAACCGAGAGCTAAAAGCACAAGGAGTTGGTAACTTACTTTCTGGTTTGGTTGGAGGCCTTCCGATTACTCAGGTAATTGTAAGAAGTTCGACTAATATCCAGTCCGGAGGACGAACTAAAATGTCTGCGATCTTGCATGGATTTATCTTGCTTGGATGTGCAATGGCTATTCCGCGAATATTGAATTTGATTCCTTTGGCAAGTTTAGCTGCTATTTTATTTTTGGTAGGATACAAATTGGCAAAGCCTGCACTATTCAAACAAATGTATGCGCTTGGAAAAACGCATTTTATACCTTTCATTGTAACCATTCTGGGAATCGTATTCACAGACTTATTGAAAGGGATCGGAATGGGATTAGTAGTTGCAGTATTCTACATACTTTATAATAACTACAAAAAGCCATTCGTCTTCGAAACTGAAAAGCATATCAATGATCATGAGATTCGAATAGAATTAGCTGAAGATGTAACTTTTATTAATAAAGCGGCGATTCAGCGAGCACTAACTCAGATTCCGGACGGAGCGAAGGTAGTAATTGATACTTCGAAGTCCATTAATATTGACCATGATGTTTGGGAAATTATCAATGAGTTTAAAACGAACTCTCAATACAGAGATATTGAATTAGATGTTATTAAGGGAGGTTATGTTGGTATTCCGAATCAAGTTAAAGAGATAGAGCATGCGATTGCGAATAGCTTGGTTACTCGAGTTAAACAAAACGGCCAGCCCGTTCCGGAGTAGGCTTAAAATCTAAACCAAGTATAAAAATCCGACTTATCTAGCTAATGAACTAAATAAGTCGGATTTTTTTTTAGTATAGGCAAAAGTTTTTCACTAAAATATTTAGCACCACTTTCTGTGAAGTGACCATCGTCAGGGATATAGTACTTTCGGTAGGTGTATGATGATGATTGGAGTAACTCAGGGTATAACTCTAGATAGGGCACCTTATATTCTTCGCATAGCATTTTCATGCTGAATTGTGGACGAGGAATTGCATCATCCAAATCGACTAATGCAGGAATTCTTGCCAGGATAATCTCACGGTCATTTTGATTACACTCTTTAAATATATTCTCTATTAAATATTGTCCTAAATTGGCAGCTTGCTTATGGTACTTTCCCAAGAGCATTCGATTGCCAAGTTGATTGTTCCAACATAAGTATTCCCACCATTGAGGATTGTCCTCATTTTGTACAAGCTTACCCTGTTCTATTTTCAAGCAGGGCTTTCTACCACAGCCATGAAAAAGTATTTCTAAGGACCGCATCAAATCATCGTCTACAAAACTTAAGATCACCTGATCTGGATTCAAAAGGTCAATATACTTTTGGTAAGCTAAATACATTTGATCGAGACCCCAGGCAGGAATAGAAAGGCTGATGACTAAGTAATCCGGCCCTAGCTCCTGTTGCAGGCGCGCTGCAATAGTGTGATGCTCGGGAAGATAAATACCAAAGGTGAAAGAGTCACCAACAAGGAGTACTCGTTTCTTCGTTTTTGTTTTTAGGTCCTGGAAGTTAAAACTGTTTCGAAATCCTTCTGCATTGATCTGATAACAAACCCCCTGGACGGGAGGACTAGGGAAAAGCAAACTGGTTTTTTGTTGGCAGACCCAACCTAAATCCGGATCCGGACTCAGCCAGCTGGTATCTGTTTTTGCCAAGATTTCTTCGAGGTCCGGCTGAATAGGATGAGTGCGATAATAATAAGTGTAATCAGGATAGAGTGACCAAAGAATCCCTTCGATAAGCAGGAGTAAACTGCATAGAATGATTAGGTTGATCGCAATGACTTTTATTAAACGCACTAAAGAGAAAACTTAATTCAGGGGTTAAAAAACAAATCTACATATTGCTTATAGCGCAATTCAATAGCAGATACATCCGGAAGCCTCACGCCTCTCTTTTCTACTATTAGCGAAGCCGCTGCATGGGCATAAGCAACAGCATTAGAGATATCTTTTGACTTGGCGTAATATAATAAAAAAGCCGTTGCGAAAATATCTCCTGCACCTGTCGGATCAATAGCATCAACTGGATAAACAGGGAAATACATATCTGAGTTATCGTGGAATATTTCAACTCCTTTTGATCCTTTGGTTAAGACTAGAATAGGAGCGGTTGCCTTTATTTTTTCGAAAGCCGTATCAAGGCCATCTAAGTCTTCTTCGCTAACAAAAACGACATCAATATTTTTTAGTAAGGACCATTCCATAGGTTTAGCCTCTACTTCTTTCTTATGATTCACTTGTCGTAACCACCCTTGAATTGTCGCTCCTGTTAAGCTGTTTGGAAAAGCCTGAATTAAGTTAGGATTAATTTCATCGGCAATCGGCCCAAGTAGTACGATCTCTGAGGTGGTCCAATTATCAGGTAAATCGTTTAGCTCCAGACTGTCTGCTCTTTGATGCATCAATTGTTTTCGATGATCGCCGTTATAGCGATTTTCGAATATGGTAGTTTGAGCTGCGTGTTTGTTGAAGATAGTAATACCTTCCTTTTCGATTTGTTGTTGGAATTTAAAATCTGGACCAAAGCTGGTTAGTGCAGCCGTTGTATAACCGAGCCTGCTGCTAAGAATGCTTGCATAAGAAGCAGTACCTCCTAATAAATAATTTCCCTGATATAGATCATGGCACATATGGCCAA
>JAHDHW010000131.1:0-2594 GCA_020631105.1 Saprospiraceae bacterium
GCTCCAAAGGATGCAATGGTTTTTCCAAACTGTACTCTCTGATTTGCATAGTTTACACCAAGTCGGAAAGCGCGCTTTGAAATAGCTGATCCTGCGATACCGATCATCAGCCTTCCCATGTTCAGTGCATTCATAGCAATCTTAAATCCTTTATTTCGCTCACCCAGTAAATTTTCTACGGGCACTTTTACATTTTCAAAAAATACCTGGCGAGTAGAAGATCCATGTATCCCAAGCTTCTTTTCTTCTTCACCTAATTGTACACCCCACCCTTTCTCTACCAACAGACAAGAAAGCTTTGGGTCCCCTTCTATTTTACAAAACACAGAAAATAAATCAGCGAAGCCAGAATTGGTGATCCACATCTTTTGCCCATTCAGAATAAAGTGTTTCCCATCTTCAGAATAGACCGCTTTTGTTTTACCTGAGTTTGCATCAGAACCTGCTCCTGGCTCGGTCAAACAATAGGAACATTTGATCTGTCCATTGATAATGCCTTCCAGGTATTTCTCTTGTTGATCAGGATTTCCATAAAAGAGAATGGTATTGATACCCAACCCTCTCTGAATGCCTAAAGACTGCGAAAAAGCAAAACTGTCAGACATTACTTCCGATCCAACCAGGTCCGTTTTTATATCACAACCAAAGCCTCCAAATTTTTCCGGTACGGATAACCCCAGGAATCCTAGTTCCCCTAATTGCTCTAATTTTTCCGGAGCTAGTAAAGTACCTTCCTTAGAATCGAAGATGGCTTTATTCGGCTCGATCTCCTGATCCAGAAAACTACGAATCGATTTTCTGAGCATCTGCTGTTCCTCCGTATAATCTTCAGGAGTAAAGAGATCATCAGGGGAAGTATTTTCCAGTAGAAAGCCTCCTCCTTTTATTATTGTTTTATCTTTTTTCACGTCATGAAAGATTTAAGTACCTTAGGCAATCCCATTTTGTCAGAGTTTAGGTGCTGTGCACCATCAACGTATAAAGAAATTCCAGTGATATAATTAGCCAATGGACTCGCCAGAAAGCATACCGCATTAGAGACATCTTCTACCTTCCCAAATCTCTTAGCAGGAATTGCATTCTTAGCCTCTTCAAACATATCCTGAATTTGTTGCGGATAGGTTTCTAGTCCGGAGCTTTCAATAATCCCTGGTGCAACACAATTGATTCGGATATTATAATCACTCCACTCTTGTGCGAGTGTTTTGGTTAAATTTTCTACGCCTGCTCGCGCTGCCCCGGTGTGCACCATCCCCGGGAATCCCCGGTACAAGTCGACAATGATATTGACAATGGTTCCAGATTTTTGAGGAATAAAAAATCTGCTGGCCATTTCCTTAGTCATGAAAAATGTACCATTCAAATTATTATTAATCACTGCAGTCCACCCCTTGTTTGACAAGTATTCAGCCAGCGTTGGAAATTGACCTCCGGCATTATTCACCAGAATATCCAATCGGTCTAATTTTTCTTTGATAAAATCTGCCAGCTTTGAGATTTCTTCTTCTACTCTAATATCACAAGCCATTGCGTACACCTCGCCAAAGGCACTCAATTCTTCTTTTGCCTTTATCAATTTTTCCTCCTTCCTAGAGCAAATGACTACTTTAGCGCCAAGCAAAAGAAGATCCTTTGCAATCTGGAATCCAATTCCGGAACGACCTCCGGTCACCAGCGCCACTTTATTTTTAAATGTGTTTTCTTTGAACATAAGGTTAACTTATTCGACTAATATTTAGAATGGCTCGTGTTTCTGCAATAGTTGTGGGTTCCCTTCCGATCATTCTTGCGAGTTGCACAGCATTGTCTACCAGGGCACCATTTGATTTCGCCATTTCGCCAGAAGAGAGGTAAAAATTATCTTCCAGTCCAACTCTGATATTGCCTCCCATACTTGCGGCAATAGCGTTAAGTCTCCACTGTTTTCGGCCGATCACTATAGACTGCCAGAATGCGCCTTCCGGCACTTGCTTGATCTGGTGGAGTAAATTTTCGGGAGTAGCAGGAATGCCACCCAAAACGCCCATGACCAAACTATAGCAGGCATTATCAGGAATGAGGCCCATCGTCCGGAGTGGTTCAGCATTTCGGATATGTCCCGTGTCAAAACATTCCATCTCCGGACAAATACCATTTTCATTCATAGATTGAACGACCGCTGACATTGTATCGAATGAGTTTTCAAAAACTCCATTCCAGAAAAATTTCTTATGCTTTTTTGAAAATATAGCGTAGTTCATACTCCCCATATTGAAGGCAGCCATTTCAGGCTTGGTCGCAGGTAGATGAGCGATCCGTTCTTCTACGGACAATCCGATCGCTCCGGTAGAATAATTGATGATTACCTCGGGGCATCTTGCTCTTACTTCCTTTTGAATCTCTTCAAATACCTCTGTTCGCCAGCTTGGCATTCCATTATCTTCCCGGGCATGAATGTGTACAATTGATGCGCCAGCATCAACTGCCCGTTGGGCTTCTTCGGCAATTTCAACCGGAGTATAAGGAATGTACTCACAGTGCCCCCGATTGGTCGCAGCTCCGGTAAGTGCTGCTGATATGATTATTTTATCCATAGTTCGTTTTATTATTTTAAG
>JAHDHW010000131.1:2694-14869 GCA_020631105.1 Saprospiraceae bacterium
GCCCTTCCAGACCGGTTTTCTTTTTTCTCTAAAAGCCTTCAAACCTTCTTGTCCATCTTCGCTGCTCATTGTTTTAAGGAACATTGATAAGAGGTATTTATGTTGCTCTGTGCTTCCTGTGATTTCGTTAAAAGCTATTAATCCATTTTTGATTGCGGTCGGGCTATTCTCTTTTATTTCGCTTATTATTTTTTCTACAACCTGATCAATTTCTTCAGGCTTTACAACTTGGGTGATCAAGCCAAATTTTTCTGCTTCTTGTACCTGGAGATTATATCCTCGGATACACCAATCGAGTACCTTTCGGGTGGGCATAACTTTCATCAGACTTTCCATCACCTGAAATGGAAAGAGTCCCCGTTTGACCTCAGGCAAGCCAAGTTTAATATTATCCTGGGCAATGACAATGTTAGCACCAGCGAGAAAAAAGAAACCTCCTGCGTAAACATCCCCGGTAATTTTGGCGACTGTAGGCTTGAAAATTTTACTAAACAAATCTCCTAATAAGACCTCCCCTTTTGCATCCGGAATAGTAGAATGATATTCCTCAGAAATACCTGCCATTGCTTTTAAATCTGCTCCGGCGCAAAATACATTTCCTTTCGCTTGAATCTGTACCACCCAAATATGGCTACTCTCATGAGCATACTGAAAAGCATAAGTCAACTCATTAATCATCTGCGGATGAAGGGCATTCTTTTTTCGCTCGCGATTGAGCGTAATGCTCAACACCTTCTCCGATTCTTCGACTAGCAAAAAAGCGAATGTTTGTGCCTGGAAAGTTTCCTGAGTTATACTTTCGAAATAATTCATATTAATTTTCTTGTTCTTTTATTTTCAAAAGAATCTGATCCGCATCGATATTGGTATTTTCTTCGACATAGATTGCTTCCACTTCTCCCTCCTGCTCTGCCATGATTAGGTTTTCCATTTTCATGGATGACAGGACAATCAAACCATCCCCCTCTTTGACGGTATCTCCTTTTTGTACTAAAACTTTAATTACCTGAGAAGGCATTGGCGCGATGTAAGCGCCTTTGACTTTTTCGGATGCTTTACTTGGAAAACGATCTTTAATCGCAAACTGAAAATTCCCGATTTGTTCGTTATGTGTAAACAACTGATTACCCGACTGAGCAATCGTAAAGCTCAATCTTTCCCCATCTACCTGATAAGTAATCTTATTAGACTCCGCACTAATAATGCTTACTTCGTAGCTACGATCTTCGATTTCGAATTGAACCAAATCTCCAATATGTCGATAGTTGACTTGCACTTCATTTTCATTCAGGATGTACTCGACTTTCTGAGATTGGTAAAAGTTATTCCTCCAACCGGAAGGTAATCCTTTTAAAATCTGTTGCTTAGATCTGCGTTGTGTCCAGTGAACTAGAGTTGTAGCAATCAGTGAGCGATCTACTTGATCAGGATTGATTTCTTTTGTTTTCGTTTGTTCAAAATGATCCGCTATGAAATGCGTATCATAATCTCCTTTCGCAAAGGATTCTTTTTGAAGAATTTCTAAAAGAAAGTTTTGATTGGTAGTGATACCAAGACAGACCAAATGACGAAGTGTATATTTCATTTTCCTCAGAGCACTAAGTCGGTTAGCACCCCAAACGATCAGCTTCGCAATCATCGGATCATAGTAAATAGAAATCTCAGCATTAGTATTAACCGCTGTCTCAACTCTTAATCCATCAACAACAGGCACCTCCCACTGTAATATTTTTCCCGATCCCGGCAAGAAACTATGATCAGGATCTTCAGCGTAAAGACGCACTTCAATTGCATACCCCTTTCCAGTAACTTCCTCTTGCGAAATACTTAAAGGTATTCCCTGCGCTGACTCAATTTGCATCTGTACCAAATCCAATCCGGTAATCTCTTCCGTCACCGGATGTTCAACTTGCAATCGGGTATTGACTTCGAGAAAATAGTAATCCCCAGATTGGTCATCGTAGATAAATTCTACAGTTCCGGCATTATCATATTGAAGTGCTTTTGCAGCGGCAACCGCGGATGCCCCCATTTCATTTCTAATCGTGTCCGTCATTATCGGAGAAGGGCTTTCTTCGATTACTTTTTGATATCTTCTTTGAATAGAACATTCACGTTCAAGGATATGAATAGCATTTCCGTGTTGATCGCCAAAGATTTGAAATTCAATATGACGCCCCTTGGATATGTATTTTTCTACAATCAACTGATCATCGCCAAAGGCATTCTGCGCTTCTCGTTTGGCAGCATCAATGGCCTGAACAATTGACTTTTCGTTATGAACGATTCTCATACCTTTTCCACCACCACCGGCTGTTGCTTTTAACAAAACCGGATAACCTATTTCCTTAGCAGCTGCTTTTATTTTTTCAGCGGATTGATCCTTTCCTTGATATCCGGGAATCACCGGAACACCATGTTTTTGCATTAAAGTTTTCGCTTCTGACTTTGACCCCATGGCCCGAATGGCTTCTACATTGGGTCCAATGAAAATAATACCTTCTTTTTTACATCTTTCCGCGAATACTACATTTTCAGATAGGAATCCATAGCCCGGATGAATGGCATCCGCTCCGTACTTTTGTGCGGCAGCAATAATTTTATCTTGATCTAAATATGATTTTGCAGGTGCTGATTCACCCAGGTAGATTGAAGTATCCGCATCCTGAACAAAAGGTAAATCTTTGTCCGCCTCAGAAAAAACGGCAATCGTCCGGATGCCCATCTTCTTACAGGTCCGTATTACCCGAGTGGCAATCTCTCCTCTGTTCGCTATTAAAATCGTATCTATTGTATGCACTAATTTAGTTTTTTCGATAAAGGTTTGAAGGATGAACTTTATAAAGCGAAATCATTAATGTCTCCAAACACCGTAGGCGTCTGTTCCTTTTATTTCCTGGCTATAAACAACCGCCAAAGTGAATCCAAGATAGTTTCTGGTTTCCCGTGGGTCAATTACACCATCGTCCCAAAGCTGTGATGAGGAATACCACGCTGATGATTTTTTTTCTGCTTCGCTGATCAACATTTGCTTTAAAAATTCGCCCTGTTCTTCGTTATACTCCACCCCTGATTTCTTAGCTCCGGCTCTCTGAATGATCTCCATCACCCCCGCTAATTGCTCTGAACCCATTACGCCGATTTTAGCATTTGGATAAGTAAACAAAAACCTGGGGCCGTAAGAACGTCCACACATTCCATAGTTGCCGGCACCATAAGAATTCCCAATCATCAAAGTCAGGTGAGGCACCTCGCTATTGGATACTGCATTGATGAGTTTTGCACCATTCTTGATGATACCACCTTCTTCGTATTGCTTGCCCACCATGTATCCTGTCGTATTCTGAATAAAGAGGATTGGGATATCATTCTTATTACAGAGCTGAATAAACTGCGCTCCTTTATTGGCAGACTCTGAAAAGATCACCCCGTTATTCGCAATAATTCCTATCGGATAGCCCTGGACATGCGCCCATCCGGTAATCAAAGTTGCACCATAATCAGATTTAAATTCTGAGAAATCAGAAGCATCAATTACCCTCATGATCAACTCTCTGACATCAAAGGCTTGTTTAAGATTGACCGGAATAACCGAAGTCAAATCCTCTGCTGCGTAAACAGGTTCTTTAAAATTTTCGGGCATTAAGTGTGGCGTACTGGTCTTAACGTAGCGCATAATATCCCGGGCAATACGAATTGCATCAACTTCATCTTCCGCCAGATAATCACTTACCCCGGAAATTCTGCTATGCATTTCGGCACCACCTAATTCTTCATCTGTGGAAACCTCATTGGTCGCCATTTTCACCAGCGGGGGTCCGGCAAGGAAAACCTTGGCAGACTGCTTTTGAAAAATAGAAAAATCCGACATTCCCGGAACGTAAGCTCCTCCTGCAGTCGCATTACCAAAGACTATAGAAATCGTCGTCAGTCCTTCCTTCGAACGATTCGTGATATCTTTGAATGATTTACCGCCGTAGTTAAATATTTTATCCTGATCCGGTAAATTGGCGCCCCCACTCTCTACCAGATTTATAGAGGGTAGCTTATTTTCAAGTGCGATCTCATTAACACGAAGTGACTTTTGCATCGTCTCTGCATCGACCGCCCCACCCTTCCGGGTTCCGACATTACAATTGACTACGCAGAGTTTGCCTTGTACTAATCCAATACCAGACACACTGGTTCCTCCGGCTCCGAATCCGCTTTTATTGAGTAGGCCAGCCAAAGGCAAGAGTTCCAAAAACGGGCTATCCTGATCGAGTAGTAATTCGATCCGCTCTCTGGCCAATAACTTTTGCTTTGCTCTGGCTCGATCAATATGCTTTTCTTTCCCCTGGAATCTGCTCTTTTCCATATTCGCCTCCAGCTCTTTTAGCAGCTCCAGCATCTGAGCCTTGTTAGACTGATGCGCTTCATCATTAATATTGATCTTGGTCTTTAGTAATGCCACCGTTTAAAAGTTTATGAAATTCTCAATATTCGGTTCGAACTTTTCTCCCAGGTTTTCTAAATAATCTTCCCCAAAGAAAGCCTTAAAAGCTTTGATGCCTTTTTCTGTAAAGTGAGGAATAAGCATACTCCATATGATGGCTTCTGCATCCTCTGACTTATTTTCTCCACGGATCGTTTTTTGGCTAAGCCAGAAAAAGGCAATCATCCAGGTATTCAGCGCTATGTTATGGTATATTCCTTTGAAGGGTTCTGGTCTCATGTTTCCGGCAGCAATCGCAAATGCAATAGCTGCCTTGTTATCCTCTACTGTTTGGTTAATCATTTCTTTAAACTTCTTCTTTAACAGAGGATGCTTAAGCACATGATTATCATTAAACATAAAGGCGTATTCCTTCTGTATTTTATGATACAATTGTACTTCATTATGAAGGTTTTCAAAGGATGGCAATTGCCGGGATTTGTTTCTTTCTTTCGTTATCTTATCCCACATCTGCGTAGATATCGCTCCTAACAAAACATCCTTATCCTTGAAGTGATAGGTAAGGTTACCTCTGGATATGTTTAACTCCCCCGCAATTTCAAATAAGGAAACTGCTCCAAAACCATGTTTGGTAAAGAGCCTAATCGCGCAATCAATAATCTTTTGTTTAGTACTGTTCATGTATTTCTATAAATATCAATAATATTAGTCACTAATGACTAATTAATTATCCACAATTATAAAAATAAAAATTCAGTAAATCAAGGCTTCAAGGAAATACTCTAAACCTTTTAATATCAACTTCGACTTTACAGGTAATAATCTTTTCCATTATCCCCTTCACGAATCCCTATCCATTGACAAGGTCAATAATGAGGATTGAAGTAAACTTTTAATTGATTTCTAGGATTGAATAGCCCCTCCCAAGATGGAAATCCTGCCTTTGAAGGCTCTAAAAAAGCGATGACAAATAATAAAGTACAAAGGCCAGTAAAGCAAAAAGACCAAGATAAGACAGAGCCATTAAGCCTTTAGAAGGGCGATGGGACTCCGGTACCGCAGCGCCTTGAATAGCCCTCAGATTGAGGAAGGCTATGATCGGACTTAATACAAAAGAGATAATCGTTACGTATTGTAATAACTGCAACATACTGGCAGCCGAAAAATAAAACAAAGCAAAACCTCCCAGGCCTACGATTACCACGGTAACTTTATAGGTCTTTTCCAAAAAAGTAGATTGCTCATCATTATTTTCTAAATCCTCATATTTCAATACCCGTAGCCCTCTGACAAAACAACGAGGGAAAGCATCCAAAACTGCAATCAAAGTACCGTAGATAGTACCAAAGGCTGCAATCGCAATTACATAATAGGACCATGAGCCCAGGTTTTGTGTAAAGATATTTAGGAGCTTGTTTGAAAACTGAGTAGCATTCCCATCTAATAAAACTCCAGTACCATAAACTGTAAATGCTCCAATTGTCAAAAACATCAAGGCCAGAAGTAAAGTAAAGAGATAACCAAGATTAAAGTCAAAAAGGCTTTCCTTTAACTTTGGGTAATATCCGGTAGTTTTAATTTTTTCTACACTCCAAATACTATTCATGGTAGAAGCTTCCATACCCGCAGGCATCCAACCAAGAAGACTGATTAAGAGCGCCAAGCCAGCCCCTTCAAATATTGGAGTCGCCTGAAAATCAGCAAGTGGAGCAACAGGGCCATTCACTAATACTGCAATAAAAGCAATCAATACAGCTATTAATAATACCAGAGAAATTACTTTGATTAAACTATCCAGACCACGATACCCACCAAACCATAATAGCAATACTGAAAGCCCTATAATCAATCCTGCCAGTACAGGAACGGATATCCCTGACACTCCAAACATTGTGGCTAACAATCCGGCACTCACTGCACCGATTGCACCGGTCACCGCAAACATACTAATGATAATCACCATCATAAATAGTATTACCGCCCAGTTGCCCTGATCTTTATAACCTTTTAATAGACTAAAGCCGGTGGCATTCGCATAACGAGGTCCGAATTCATAGAACGGATATTTTAAGATTAAAGCTGCAATAATGATCCATAAATAAATCATGCCATGGTGTGCACCTGCCCGAGTGGACAAGACTAAATGCGAAGTGCCAATTGCAGAGCTGGCAAATAACAAACCCGGTCCAATAGTGCGGAGTAGATTTCGTTTTGTAGTGGTTTCGTTTTGGTTCATTAAGGGCTATTGTGGGTATTAACGCTTCCTATAATCGTAGGTCGCCGGAGGGCCGGCCAACATTGATTTCAGTTTTTCCTTCAGGGCCAAATGAATCGGATCTGCCTGATATTTCTGATAAGCTGCTTCATTATCAAAAGACATTTCCATCAGCAAATCATATTCTGATAAAGCTCGGGAATCATCTAAGTTCTGAAATGGTCCAAGCTCAAAATCTTTCAGGCCCTCGATGGCGGCTAAGGATTTTAGTTCACTAATTAATTTTGTCATTTCTACCTCTTCTTTCACTTTCAGAAAAACGAGGTGCACCAATTCACCTTCTGGTTCAATTTGTGCCTTAAGACTTTCAATCTTTTCATTAGCGGCATTGAGTTCCGATTTAACTTTTTCCAATTCCTCTGCCACTTGAGTATTTTGGCAACTTAATATTCCTGCCAGGAAGATAAAAAACATTAAATATTTCATAGTCAATAATTGAAATCAGGGTAAAATTAGAGGGCTATATTTTCAACTCGGCAATTCTGATCTTCTGAGCTATATAATTTTAGTTTTGTCAAATCTCCACTCAACAATTAGCTCCTTATCTTAAACAAATGCGGTCAATTATCAGCGATTATTTCACCATTGAAACATAAAGAAAATACCAAAGATAATTTCCCTAGTGATTTTTATATTTATTCGCAAGTGCCTGCGTAGCCTGGGCCAATGCAATCAAATCGACACCTATCCCAATAAAGGAAGCGCCCGCATCTCGATATTCTTTGACCAAGTCATCCTGAAGTGCGAGTATTCCTCCAACCTTACCAGAGTCTTTAATAATTTTCAATGCTCGCTTGATTTCAACTTTGACTCCTTCGTCAGAAGATTGCCCAAGCTTCCCCATTGAAGCAGCCAAATCCGCCGGGCCGATGAACACACCATCTATTCCTTCAATCTGGCAAATTGCTTCCAGGTTTTGCAAACCTTTTACGGTTTCTATCTGGATAATCAGGCAGGTCTCCTCTTGTACCTTTTCAAAATAATCCGAAACTCTTCCCCATTGAGCAGCTCTTGACAAAGCAGCTCCAACCCCACGGATTCCGCTTGGTGGATAGGTAATAGCGCGAACCAAGTTTCTCGCCTGTTCCTCCGTTTCCACGATCGGAATAATGAGCGTTTGTACTCCAACATCCAAGAGCCGTTTTATATAGACAGGATCACCAGAAGGGGGCCTGACGATAATACCACTTTGGTGAGCAGCCATCGCCTGACTACTAGCCAGGATCGAATTCAAATCAAATGGTGCATGCTCCGAATCAATAACGACCCAGTCAAATCCAGCCCCTGCACATATCTCAGCGGCATAGGGATTAGCGATCCCATTCCAAATCCCGTAGGTGGTTTTGCCTTCCTTGAAATATGCTTTGACCTTGTTCTTTCTTATCTCCATTTGATTTCTTTTTTCGATCATTCTAAGGTCTTTCTTTTTTCCGGCTTAACCAAATCCCTGAATTAGAAGTACGCATTAAAACGACTCAATTCTCTTTTCACATCGCCAGCCAAATCAATCCACCAATCAGCCATAATAAAATCCATTGGCCAAGTTGCAAAAAGCGTTTAGGGAATGGTTTAGAAATCAAAATCGTTATAAGCCAAAACAAACCATAGCCAAGGAAATAAACCATCAATAATTGTAACACTGTTACTTCAGAAGTAAAGAAATCGCTGAAATTTACCAAAGTCAAAAGCACACTAGCAGCTAACAAATCAAAGGATACCCAATGCCATCCACAACGGGCCATTGTCCAGAACTGACGTTTCTTTAAATCACTTTCATCTATCGGTTCAATCTGCTGGAGTTCCCGATCTCCGAAAATGGTGTGCACCACAAAGGCGAGTGCACACAGGATATTTGCAATGATCAAACTCATGTTTTATATTTTTTATTCAAAGGTTTAAATAATCGCTGATCATTTACTAACGCTTGCCAGTTCATAGCGTTGCTGTAAGTGCTTCGCTATACGCTTTAACATCACGGGTACTAATATCTTATGAAAAGGCTTTACAAAGAACCAATACACTTTCCCTAACCAGCCGTTAATCTTAACAGTTGTTGCTAAGGTGATTTCAAACTCATCATCCTTCCGTTCACCAAAAAACGAAAGACAGAAGTCAAGATGTTTATCTTCCTCACTGGTGAGTATTTCTTTTTCAGATCGTCCTTTGACATGAAACAAAGCAATTGATTCTCCAGGTGTCCCGCTAAAGTTTCGGAGTTGTTCCTCCACATTTACTTTGCTCGCTGTTTTCAAGCCAATCATACCGGCAATAACTTCCCGAAGGCCCAGTAATAATTTACACCAGGTCGGAATAGTATAGAAAAATGATTTGACCAATCTGGGCAAGGATACCTCATATATTGCAGGTATTCGTATTGCAAAGGCATCGAGGTAATCAATACGGTCCAATGCCGATTCAATTAAATTGTCAGAAGGAATATTAGTGATATACGGTTCCATATTTTGATATTTAAGTACCATACAGTATGGTATGTTTTTATAATAAAAAAATGATCACATTAAAGTTTGCTTATGCACTTCCCAGAGGCTACGCAATTCTCCGGTACTGGCATCTGGATACAATTGTTGTACGCCAACTAAAACTGCGTAATCCAGTTTTGCTTTTTTTAGGGCAAGCTCCGGTTCGAATCCAAGTTCTTTAAAAATCTCCTCAACATACGTCAGTCTGAGGCCATCGACACGTGAAAGATGCTTTTTTACGATCGGATGGTAAAAACTCCAGGAGCGGATGGCCGCCTCAATGGTTTGATCACTATCTGCAATCATTCCAGCCAGAATTTCCATTCTTTCCTCTGGTGAATTTCCCTGATTGGCAGATTTGATCAAACGCAGAGTGTTCTCCTGTTCCCAACTTTCCATCAGAGAGGCGATATAATCTTCAATTCCTTTGAAATGATGATAAAAGGATCCACGTGTAACCCCTAAGCGCTCACATAAGTATAAGATGCGAAGCTTATCCTGTGCAAACTCCCGCAAAAGCTTAAAGCCCTCTACTAACCAATCTTCCTTTTTAAGTCTTGCCATAATGCTCTTTTATTACCGCAAGATAACACTTCAGGAACAAACATACAATAGTGTATGTTTTCGTTTTTTACGATATTTTGATTTTGGGTATAAATTTCTGAGTCGGATTCCTTATTTTCAAGGATGAAAAATCGACTACTTTATGTATTTTTAATCTGCATTTGCTTCGCTTGTAATGAAGAAAAAACGAAGGCCCCTACTCCACCTAATGTCCTTTTCCTATTCGCAGATGATCAAACTTATCATTCGATCCGTGCCCTCGGAAACGAAGAAATCTACACGCCTAATCTGGATCGATTAAGTCGAATGGGGACGACCTTTACCCATGCTTTTAATATGGGTGGATGGCACGGAGCAATTTGTGTAGCCTCCAGGTCTATGATCATTTCTGGTCAATCTATCTGGGATGCAAGATCTATTGAATCGCAATGGGCAGCAGGTGAACAAACCGCAATTCAACAAACCTGGGGACCACTTATGACTGCCGCAGGATACCGAACTTATATGTCCGGCAAGTGGCATATAGCTGCACCGGTTGATGCAGTATTCGAACATACCGGAGTGGTCCAAAAGGGAGGCATGCCGCCGGATGCCTGGACAACCATGACCTCAGCAGATCGACAACGAATGCGGCAAAGGTTGGCAGATGGAGAAAACTTTAATGATGTAGTTCCAAATGGATACGCCAGGCCCTTGGATGAAAACGATACACGATGGACACCGACTGACACTGCCATGGGAGGCTTTTGGACCGGAGGACAACACTGGTCAGAAGTACTTCGAAATGATGCTATTGACTTTCTTAATCGGGCAGCTCAAACTGAAGATCCGTTCTTTATGTACCTCGCTTTTAATGCACCGCATGATTCTCGCCAGTCTCCCAGCGAATACTTAGAAAAATATCCAGTGGAAAATATTAACCTGCCGCCGAGTTGGTTACCAGAGTATCCATATAAAGATCAAATAGGGAATGAACGTACACTTCGCGATGAAGCATTGGCCCCTTATCCACGCACAGCATATGCAATTCGCAAACATCGACAGGAGTACTATGCAATCATCTCGCATTTGGACACACAAATCGGAATCATCCTGGATAAACTCGAAGAAAAAGGTCTAATGGATAATACTTATATTTTCTTTACCGCAGATCATGGTTTATCGGTTGGGCATCATGGTTTGTTGGGAAAACAAAGTTTATTTGATCATAGTATTCGAGTACCGCTACTCGTGGCAGGTAAAGACATTCCCAAAAATCAACGACTCAATACTCCCGTATATCTTCAGGATATTATGGCAACAAGTCTCGACCTGGCAGGAGTTGAAAAACCTGCATATGTTGATTTTAATTCTTTGCTTCCACTCACTAGCGGAGCCCAAAAGGAAAGTAATTATCCAGCGATTTATGGCGCTTATATGGATTTACAACGTATGGTCAGAAAAGATGATTATAAATTGATTCTATTTCCGGAAGTGCCTAAAGTATTATTATTCAACTTAAAAGAGGACCCTCACGAGATGAATAATCTTGCAGAAAATCCGGATCAATCAGAACGTGTTAGCGAACTATATTCAGCATTACTTAAGCTTCAGACGCAAATGGGTGATACCTTAAACCTCAATCGTTTTTATAATTTTTAATCACCTTGTAGCACTATGAAATCTCCGGTTCGCTATCGTCGACAGATTCCTTTTTTCTATGACAAAAGTGAATCTGAAATTCAGGAAGATCCTTACGAACGTTATGACCCAACAGTCATTCGTCAGAGTACATTGCACCTGTGTGATCATCTATGGAATGGATATCCTATGCAGGCCATTCTCGATTTTGCAAAAGGCCACTTACCGGAATCTCCCGTCAACATTGCGGAGATCGGTTGTAGCGTTGGGCGTTGGATTGCAGAAATTGCTCAACAATATCCGAATGCAAATTGCTGGGGTTTAGATTACAGTTATCAAATGTGTCGACAGGCAAATGATTATTGGACTAAAGGAACTTCATTGCAGTTAAATCTCTCCAATCGGGGTTTTTCTGATCTTATTAGTCAAGAGGGACATCATATCCCTAACTTAAACTTCGGACTGGCAAAAGCGGACCAATTACCCTTTGAAGATCAAAGTCAGGATCTTTTACTACATAGCTTCTTACTGGATAGACTTCCTAAACCAATGGCTGGTCTAAAAGAATTTCTTCGTGTCCTAAAACCCAATGGACTAATGTGCTTTGCAACGCCTTTGAATTTTCATCAGCCAGAACATTGGTCAACTTTTTATCCTCCTGTTAAGTTGTATCATTCGCTGAGTTCCATCTTTGAAATCATTGACTGGAAAGAAGGCATCAAAATACTCGAACCGCTTGATTCGCATGGTAATGGTATTCAGTGGAATTGCCTGGGGGTTGTTGCTAGGAAAAAATGAATG
>JAHDHW010000323.1 GCA_020631105.1 Saprospiraceae bacterium
GATTATAATGACTTTTTCCTATCTTACTTTCTATCCATTGATAAAGATGTTATAAAGCGTTATTTGAGCTAATGGAAGCTCCATTGAGTACTCATTTTTCAACCTAACCTAATATTATGCAGCGAAGAACCCTCCTTAAATATACCGCATTGGCAACAGGAGCAGCGGTGTCGGGGCCATTACTGACTATCCTTTTATCTGGTTGTCAGACGGACCCCGCTATACAGGATATCGATTATAAGCCTGTATTCTTTAACGATATAGAATTTAGTATTCTGCGTAAAGTCGTTGATATTATCCTACCAGAAACGGATAGTCCTGCGGCTAGTGCAGTCGGTGTCCACCGAATTATTGATAGCATGGTAGGGACAGTATACAAACCAGAAGATCGCTTAGATTTCAAAGATGGTTTTTCCGCATTACTTAGGCAATTGAATGGCGGTGCAGAAGAAGGAGAAACTTTCCAAGGACTAGCAAAGAATTTATCGGCAAAACAAGTGGAAGCACTACATGCTTCGGATGATCCGAATGCCAGTGCTGCAAAATCATCCTTGCTTGGTATCAAGCAGCAAACGGTTGCCTATTATCTATCTACCAAAGAAGTGGCTACTAATTTTTTAAACTACCTCCCTGTCCCAGGACAGTACGAAGCTTGTGTCAAACTTGCAGACGTTGGAGGCAAAGCCTGGGCATTATGAATTATAATAATAAAGGAAAAGAAGAACGCACTTATGATGCGATTGTCATTGGCTCTGGGATTAGCGGCGGTTTCGCAGCAATGGAGCTTTGCAAAAAAGGGTATAAAACGCTGGTACTTGAGCGTGGCCGTATGGTCAAACACGGAGAGTATCCAACCGCAAATATGGATCCCTGGGATCTCCCAAATCAGAACTCTGTAACAGCAGAAGAAACTGCTAAACATTACTTCAAACAAAATCGCCTGTCCTGGTGGGTACATCAGGATAATAAACATTGGATCAATAAAGATGATGAGTACCCTTATGATGAGATTGAACGATTTGACTGGATCAGAGGCCATCATGTAGGTGGTCGCTCTATTATGTGGGGACGCCATTGTTACCGTTGGTCGGATATTGACTTTGAGGCCAATGCCAAAGAAGGGATTGCCATCGACTGGCCGATTCGGTATAAGGACATCGAACCCTGGTATGATTATGTAGAAACTTTTGTTGGCGTTAGTGGCCAGAAGGAAGGGCTTAAGCAAGTACCAGATGGTAAATTTCTGCCGCCTTTTAAATTGAATTGTGTAGAGCAGCACATGCGGGAATCCGTACAAAAGAAATATCCGGAGCGTTTAGTTACCCCTGGTCGGATTGCCAACCTATCGCAGTACAATCCAGATGTACACAAAGGGACTCGTGGTCAATGTCAAACTCGTGATCGTTGCTGGCGTGGTTGCCCTTATGGTGCTTACTTCAGTAGTTTGTCTGCGACGCTTCCAGTGGCAGAAGCAACGGGTAATCTTTGGATGCGCCCAGATAGTATTGTACATCAAATCGTTTATGATCCGAAATCTGGTAAAGCGACTGGTGTTATGGTAAAAGATTCAAATACTGGAGAAGAGTTTGAATATTTCGCTCGAATAATTTTCTGTAATGCAAGTACCGTCGGAACAACTGCAATATTATTGAATAGCCGTTCAGAGCGATTCCCTGATGGACTTGGAAATAGTTGTGGCGAACTCGGCCATAACATGATGGATCATCATTATGGTATGGGCGCCTCTGCTACAGTTGAAGGCTTTGAAGAAGAGTATTACAAAGGTCGCAAACCTGCCGGTTTTTATATTCCGCGCTTCCGTAATATTGATGAAGCAACAAGACGTGACGATTATGTCCGTGGCTTTGGTTATCAGGGCGAAGCCCGTCGGTATAATAATGTCCCAGGGGATGCGATCGGTGCTGATCTTAAAAAATCAATATTCAAGCCTGGCCCTTATCAAATCCGGATGACTTGTTTTGGAGAGCTCTTACCTTACCATGAGAATAAGATGTACCTCAATTTTGAGAAAACAGATAAACATGGTATGCCTATCATCACTTTCGACGCCAAGCTTAGAGAGAATGAACGCAAGCTTCGAATTGATGGAGTAACTTGTGCAGAGGAAATGCTCGAAGCGGCCGGTTGTAAGAATATTCAATCTTATAATGACCCAACTGCTCCCGGTGCTTGTATTCATGAGATGGGGACAGCCAGAATGGGGCATAGTGCCAAGACCAGTGTCTTAAATAAATGGAATCAAATGCACGAAGTACCTAACGTATTCGTGACGGATGGTTCTTGTATGACCAGCGCAGGTACGCAGAACCCAAGTATTACCTA
>JAHDHW010000132.1 GCA_020631105.1 Saprospiraceae bacterium
ATAGGGTTTTTAGGTATTCGATTAGGGCCCAACGATTATCATCTGAGAGCGTATCTGCAAAGGTATGACCTTGATTTCCATATCCGGGTAGGGTAGTGTCATAGGTTAGTTTGTTCCCATTTCTGTTTTTAGCTTTGTAATCCCAGCCTACTTTTTTCCAATCGTAGTCTCCACCATCCTTTGGGCGTTTCCAGTATTGAGGTCTGGCCTTACTGTTTAATACTTCATAAATTGTAGGCACTGAACCGTTGTGAAGGTAGGGTGCGGTAGCCCAGATTCCATCGAGCGGAGGTGCAATATAACCTTGCTCCGGTTCGAACCAGGAAATGGGCTCCGAAGTCGCAAACCAGCTGCGATTATACCAATCTACGATTTTGCTATCACTTGCGTATTCGGCATAAAGTGGATCCGTTCCAATCAGGTCGAGTGCTACTATTTTGTTAGGGTAAGTCTCTGGTTCATCGTAAGTGCCATGGCAGCCTTTACATTTTTGCATAAAAATATCTTTACCTAGAGCGGCTAAGTTTTGATCAATGGACTTCGGATAAGCAGGAGGTTCTAATGATTGAATCCAGGACGTGATATGGACAAATTTTTGTTGTGCTGACCGTGCGGCAGTACTGTCTTTAATACCGAGGACAGAAGCCTGAAAAAGTAATTTTGTAAAATCTCCTCTTCCTACTCCGGTGTAATAGAGTGCATTTTTCTTTTGTAGATGCCAGAGTGCCGGAATATCACTACCAAGGTTATAATCTCGGATTTCATACTGCGGCTCTTCCGTATAAGTAAGATCGACAGGGTCTCGAAAACGCATACAGGATTCTGCAATTCTTGCGGCAGAATTTACACCGGGATTATTGGTGTAAGTATAAGGTGCCATTGCACTGAAGAACTTTCCGAAATTATCATAGGACGCAATCGTCGCGGTATCCTTTCGGTATTTTCGGCGAACGTTCCAGTTCATCAGTTTGCTGGGGAGTGTCAGGTTAGTTTGATTACTATTCATAGAGTTGCCCAAACCAAGAATAGTCTCTCCATTAACTTTTCCGGTATGGCAACTGAAGCAGGTTCCGTTCATTACATCGACGCCGTGCTCCGTTTCAAAAACGGCAAAACTATAAGGAGATGCCAGTCGAGCTTTGCGTAAAAACTTTTCGGGGTTTCGTTCGATACGCTTTTGGAGCAGTTCGTATGGAAGACCAGTTCCGAGGTAGGCACCTTCGACCAAATAATAAAAACCACTATCGGGATCGCCTCCGGTTGATTGTGGATGAGGAGGAATGGTTTTGGTTCGCCATGACAAGTTCGTTAACTTTGGAGGCAGATCATATGCTGTCTTACAGCTCCATAATAAACTAAATACGAATAAGCCATAGATGAACTTCTTTCTCATATTCATGTAACAAAAGGCAGGGGATAAAGTTATGATTTATAAGCAATTTTGAAAATTATCCGAAGCGATCATCAATGAATCAAAAAAAGCGTAAAACGAGAAAAGAAAAGGAAAAGGAGCATTTAGAAAAGCTTAGGAAAGAAGGACGGTTTTGGGGAGAAGAAGAGATCGTAATTGATACCTGGATTTCTTGGGTTGGATGGTTAATGGCCTTGGCGTTCTTCGTTTCGCTCTTTTTTATGCATAAGACCATCGTTAGTTCAACTACACTCCTTAAAGTATCTTTTTTGATTTCCCTCGGCTTTGTGGCCTATCTCTATATTTGCTACAAGGAATCAATGTTGATGAGCTTTGACGAAATCTACGTTTACCTATATTTCTGGGGTATCCTTATAGGATTTATTTGCTGTTTACTGGTGTTGATCAATGCTATACCTATCTATCCGGAGACTGAAATTGTCAAAGTGAAAATCCTTGAATGGGAAAATAGAAAACCCAAAAGGGGGCGGCGAAAGCCCTGGGCCGAAATCGAATACGGAGGCTATCGATCATCGCTACCTTTTGCGAAGTATTCTTTATCGCAGGTTAAAGATATTGATAGCATGACCATACATGTCCGTAAAGGATTATTGGGTTATGGTATCGTCAAAAGTGCTAGATTGGATGGCATAGCAGATTAATTTTGATGGCATAAGACTGCTAACCATTATCAATGAAGCCGGGATAATTTGTCATGGCTCCATCCACATAAATAGAAGTCCCTGTGATATAGTCCGATTCATCCGAACAAAGCCATACGGCCGTTCGGCCAATATCTTCCGGCTCTCCGATACGGTCATAGGGAATAAGCTTGAGTAGTTTTCTTAAGGCCCGTTTAGTTTGCCAGGCTTCCCCGTTTATTGGTGTACGTATTGCTCCGGGAGCAATACTATTGACTCTGATTTTATCTTTTCCATATTCTTGAGCTAAAGACTTCATAAACATGTCTACTCCTCCTTTCGAAGCGGCATAGTTTACATGTCCAGCCCAGGGGATTGCATCATGGACTGAGCTCATACAGATGATCTTTCCCAGGGCCTTTGAAACATCCTTACGCATACCTCGGCGAAGAAACTCCCGGATGGCCGCACGAGCACAAAGAAACTGCCCCGTCAAGTTTACATCTATTACTGCCTGCCACTGCTTTAAGGTCATTTCATGAAAAGCCGCATCCTGTTGAATGCCAGAATTAGCGACTAATATGTCTACTGTCCCAAACTTCTTAATGGTTCTGGCAAACATCTTTTCCACAGACTTTTCGTTGGCTACATTGCATTGTACAATAAGAGACTCCGTATTATTAAGCTCTTTGATCAGCTTTGCTGTTTCTTTTGCTCCTTCTCGATCCCTATTATAATTGATAACAATGTTAGCACCTTCTCGGGCTAATTCAACAGCTATAGCCTGCCCAATTCCTGAACTGGATCCGGTGATAATGGCGGTTTGGTTTTGGAGACGCTTACTCATAGTAAAGCATTAAGTGATTATACTAAGTAATAGATTGATATTGCTTCCCTTAAACCCGTGTCTATGTGATAATGTTCGAAAATAATTTTAAAAAAGTATCGATTTCAGTTAACCCTTTTGCTTACGGATGCATATTGATTAGTATAGAGCTTGTTGTTATTTGTTCATTTAAAAATATAAAGCTATGTCAAAAGGAATTTTACTTGCAATACTTTCTTGTTTAATTGGTACGCTGTTCGGCCAGGAGACTTATACTGCGCCTGAGTCCGGGCAGCTATCAATAGAAGCATGTAGTGGAACACTTTATGATTCAGGAGGGACAGGAGATTATACTAACTATATAGATTCTGAGGTGATTATCAATGCACCGGATGGAGATATTCTTAATTTGACCTTCACTGAATTTGATGTAGAGAATGTATTCGATAACCTTAGTATCTATAGTGGAACGCTCGATAATGGAACACTTATCGGAAGTTATTCCGGATCTGCTTTACCAAATAACGGAGACCCGATTGTGGTTGAAGGTAATGTAGTCACCATTGTTTTTACGAGTGACTTTACAATTGTCGGGGCAGGATTCGTGATGAATTGGACCTGTGCCGCTTATACAGAACCACCAGTGGCTGCGGCTACTTATGCTAATTTCTCTTGTACCGGTGTAGTCAACTTTTCTGATGCTTCCAACGGTTTTCCAAATAGCTGGTCCTGGGATTTTGGAGATGGAAATACATCGACCGCGCAAAACCCTGAGCATACCTACGCCGCGGCTGGGAATTATACCGTATCCTTAACGGCATGCAATGATTATGGTTGTGATACTTTTACAGGAACTCCAGTTAATTATGAACCGGAAAATGAAATATGTACTACTCAAGGTACTAATCTGGTCAACGGGGAGTTTCTAGAGACGCAAGCCTGTAATGGCGTTTTATTTGATCCGGGTGGACCGAGTGGAGATTATGAAGAGGGTACTTATGCTTCTATTACCATCACCCCGATTACTGCATCCTCAATTACAATAACTTTTACAGAGTTTGATCTAGGTAATCAGGGCGAGCATACGGATATGTTTTATGTATACGACCCGAATACATTTACGCCTCTGGCAGTATATTATGGAGACGAATTACCAAATAATGGAGCACCAATCACTTTTGACTACCCGAGTATTGTGATCTATTTTGTTACGGACCATTATTATAATTATAGTGGCTTCTCAATGTATTGGGAAGGTGCTGGTTCTGCAGAACCACCGGTAGCCTCCTTCTCTGTTGAGAATACATCAGTTCCTTTAAATACTCCGATTTCGTTTACCGATGAGAGTACCAATAACCCCGGACAATGGTCCTGGAATTTCGGAGATGGTTCGACCAGCGAAGAACAAAATCCATCCCATGTATTTACAACACCAGGGGAATACGAAGTCAATATGACGGCTACAAATTGTAATAGTTCGGATGCAGCCGATCCCCTTACGATTACCGTATTGTCCGCTCCTGAGATTACCTATAATCCGGAATCTTTTAATGTGACTTTAGAATCCGGTACTACTCTGACGGAGGATTTAAATATTTGTAATGTAGGTGAAGGACCACTTGTGTTTAATACTTTCGGAGGTGCTTCTGAAGAGGTTTATGGATATAGTTTTTCTTTTACAACGAATGAAAATGGAGAGCAATTTAGTTGGGCATTGATTGATTTAAATTTTCAAATAATTGCGGAGAATACACAAGACTACGAAGCCAATCAAACTTATACGGAGCAGATTACCGGATTAGCCCCGGATACTTATTATTACTTGTTATTAAATTCACCGGAAGGGGTACAAGTTTTGGAAGAGTTTACTTTGTTTGATCCTGCGACTGGGGAAGTGATTTATCAAACTTACCTGGAGACGGGGCCTGAGTATTATTACTACCTCCCATTTGCCACGGTAGGGAGTTTTGACAATTGGTTAAGCCTTTCTAATAATGAAGGGACACTGGAACCAAATCAATGTACTGATGTAAGTGTGCTATTTGATGCTACCGAACTTTATGCAGGAGTGTATGATGGCACCATTACCATAAATTCGAATGATATTAATCAATCTATCATTACCATACCGGTAACTATGAATGTAACCGGCGCTCCGCAGATCAGTGTAACGCCACAGGATTTAGATTTTGGAGCCGTTCAGGTTGGGGCAGTATCTACTTTAAGTTTTACAATAGCAAACGATGGTTCAGATGATTTATCACTCGCGGGTCTGACCAGCGCTGAAAGTGCTTTCGCACTGAGCTCCGCCAGCGAACTTACCCTGGCCCCAGGCACAAACCAAATGGTAAACGTAAGCTTTACACCGACTGAGGTGACGAATTATAATGCGACCATTACGATTGAGAATAATGCAGGTGACCCGGTAGAGGTTAATTTGACAGCAAGCGGAGTACCTTCACCTTCGTTAACCATTGATCCTGATTTTTTCGAAGTAGAATTAATCGCTGGAGAGGATACTACCTTAGTAACCAATATCGGTAATGTCGGTTCAGCAGATTTAAATTATGATATTAGTGGAAGTTCAGACGGTACAGGCTTTTTGTTTGAGTTTACCACAGATTTTTGGGGGATGGAATTTTCCTGGACACTGACAGATGATGAGGGAAATGTTGTACTGAGTTCAGCGAATGAAGAATACTTGGGGAATACCGACTATGCAGTACCCCTGACGGGCTTGAGTACTGCGGCATCTTATACTCTGAATCTTTTTGATTCGTTTGGTGATGGCGCTTTGCCAACCTTTAAAGTTACGGACTTATATTCTGGAGCAACGATTATTGAAGGATCATTTACGGCCCCGGAGAATCCTTCAGAAATGACCTTGGACCTTGGAAGCCCAACTGCAAATTTACTGGATGTTGACCCAAGTGCTGGTATAGTAGGGATCAATGAAACCCAGGCTGTTCAAATAGGTATCGAGACAGAAGGAATGTCAACCGGTACGTATAATCTTGACCTTACTGTCGCAACGAATGACCCCGCTCAGCCGGAAGCGAACGTAGATATTATCTTACATGTAATTGCGCCAGTTAATGCGGATTTCGCGGTGAGTAATACTTTTGCTTGTGGACAAATTCCAACGCTGTTTTCAGATGTTTCTGAGAATACGCCAACCTCATGGACTTGGTATTTTGGAGACGGTTCGACCAGCGAGGAACAAAATCCAAGTTATACTTATACAGAAGATGGTTTGTACACCGTCACTCTGGTGGCTTGTAATAGCCTGGGATGTGATACCCTGACACGAGAGAATTATATCACAGTTGACACGGATTGTTACAGTGCAAATATTCCGGGAGAACATCAGTCCGCTACGATAACGGTTTGTGAAGGGAATGTCTATGACTCCGGAGGACCAAATGGAAATTATTTAGAAGGAAACTATGGAACGTTGTATATCGCACCCCCGGGCGCAACGCAATTGAGTATTACCTTTGGGTCATTTAATTATGAGGAACATGGTGATTTCTTATACGTCTACGATGGCCCTTATGGCTCTGGAACTTTGATAGGAGGATATACTGGAAATGATTTAGAAGGTGTAACGCTTACTGCTACTTCCGGTTCTTTAACTTTAATTGAGTACACCAATCATTTTAATAACTATTCTGGATTCGAAGCAACCTTTAGTTGTAATGACGAACCGGTTGAACCACTTGCTGCTTTCAGCTATCAGGGAAATACTGGAGTACTTTGTTCGAATGAACCGATTTTATTCTTTGATCAAAGTACAGGTAATCCTACCGAATGGTTCTGGGATTTTGGTGATGGAGTAGTATCCAATCAAGACAATCCTGTACATGTCTATACAGAGAGTGGTAGTTATCAAGTACAGTTAACTACTTGCAATGAAATCGGTTGCGATACGGAGATTATGACGATTGATGTGGAAGTTGATCCTGATTGTATAATTGAAGATATTCCTGGTGATTTCTTTGGACAAACTTACATCACAGGATGTAGTGGTTCCTTATTCGATTCCGGAGGATCGGAAGGCGCACATTTAGAAGGATCATTTGGGACAGTAACCATTATTTCACCATCGCCAAACTTAGGGATAGTGTTTACGGAGTTTGATATGAGTGATGAAGGATTCATTGCGGTTTATGATGGGGCAGATGTCAGTGCACCTTTACTTGGGTATTTTGGCGGATCAGATTTACCTGCGAATGGTGAAGGAATATTTGCCTCTGGTAATGTATTGACCATCTCCGAATATACTGGAGGAAACCCTAATGCAAATGCAGGTTTTGCGCTTAACTATTTCTGTGAGCAAAGCTTTGGGAATGGATCAGAAGGAATGCTTATTCATGGAGGAACGATATGCGATGGTAAGATGAATTTTAGTACTCCGGAATCTATGCAAATTGATAGTTGGAACTGGAATTTTGGAGATGGAACAAGCTCAAATGCTGCATCGCTTGAACATGAGTTTCCACATGAAGGTATGTTTGTTGTTAGTCTGGAAGCTTGTTATCAAGGTGATTGCAATACTTACGTTCGCAACGTTTACAGCAATAAAATTACTCCTGAAATTAGTGCACCTAATTTAGTGACTGCGGGTACAGCAATAGATTTTTACGGACTTACCGAAAATGTTACCCACTGGTCCTGGGATTTTGGAAATGGCGAAGTGGCAGATCATAATACACCTACTATGGTTTATGATACTCCAGGAGAATATGACATCCATATTCATATGATCAACATGAATGTTCATGAGACTTGTGATGCAGAGCATACTCATCGGATTACTATAGTAGATGGTATCGTATCAACGGAAGACTTAGTTCAAAACCCCATTAAGATATACCCTAATCCTGCGACAGAGGTCTTAAATATTGATTATGGAAACCTTATCTCGGATGATGTGCAAATAAACGTCTTCAATATGAATGGACAGCTAATCAAACAATGGGATTTTCAAAATCCACTTATTGATATTAGCGACTTAGCAAGTGGGACTTATTTAATTGAGTTGATCATAGATAATGAAGCGCCAAAGAGAATGCCATTTGTAAAAATGAAATAAACCCTCGGATAAATTTAGATTGAATACTTATACTAAGCCGCTCGAAATATTTTGAGCGGCTTTTTTATATTTGCCCTTATTCTATAATAGTGTTTACCTTCTGGAGCCTAATTGTAAATTAGTATTTCAATCCTTTCTTATGAAAATAGCTTTAGCTCAGGTACAATCTTTTCCCGGACGAATAATGCAAAACCTGAAACGGCATGAAGCATTAGTAGAGATGGCGGCAAAGTATCAAACGGATTTAATCGTTTTTCCGGAATTGTCAATTAGTGGATACGAACCCAGGCTGGCTAAAAGCTTAGCGAGCACTATTGATAATCCAGTGCTTGAAGGATTGAAAGAACTTAGTGCCTATCACGGAATAATAATAGCTGCAGGGCTACCTGTTCTTCAAAAAGAACATCTCTATATAGGTATGATAATACTCTCGCCAGAGAAAGAACCAATACTGTATTGTAAGCAGCATCTCCATGAAGATGAAAAACCTTTTTTTGCAGAAGGTCAAAAGTCTGTGTTGATTCATAAGGATGAATATATAATTGCTCCTGCGATTTGTTATGAATCACTTTTGGAAGATCATGTAGTAAGAGCTACGAAGTTAGGCGCTAATATATACCTGGCCTCGGTTGCGAAATCCGAAGGAGGTATTCAAAAAGCCAATCAACATTATCCCCAAATAGCTCGAAAATATAAAATTCCGGTTTTAATGGTCAATAATATTGGCCCGGCCGATGATTTTGTAGGCGCAGGCAATTCCGGAGTTTGGAATGATTCGGGTGAACTGGTTCAACAGTTAAATAATGAAGAAGGATTGTTGATCGTGGATTTAAAAACTATGCACACCGAGTATGAAAAAGCCCTGTTTTCGGACACGTAAATATATTACTATGGGGGAGTTATGAGTTGTTCGTTGGCTCAAAACTTAGAAAAGATCGATAAAAAAATCATTTCCAGATCATATTAACTATCTTGTTAAAGTATCGAATTTTCTAACTTAAGATTTTGACTATGATCAAACATTTACTTTTTTACCTGATGCTTTTATGTAGCGTCTCTGTATTTGCTCAGCCTGCCAATGATAATTGTGCAGATGCCGAAGCAATTGGAGAAGTCACTGATCTTGCCTTTACAACGGAAATGGCAACAACCGACGGGCCGAATCACCCTGATGATTGTGTATCCAGTGGTTCAACTCCTGATTCAATTTTTAATGATATATGGTATGCGTATTCTCCTACCTTTACAGGATGGGTAGAGTGGACTATGTGCGGTAGCGCTACCTTTGACACCAAGATTGCAGTTTATGGACCGATGGCAAGTTGCCCGGTAGCGAACGAGGATCTTTATGTTTGTAGCGAAGATGCTGGCGGATGTGCGGGTGCTACTTCAGCAGTAAGCTTTGAAGTAACTATGGGCGAAACTTACCTACTTCGTTTAGGAGGTTATGGTGATGGAGGTCCCGGAGAATCCGGAACAGGTACTTTTACAGTTGCTGAAACTGACCCACCACCCCCTGCACCAGATAATGATATGTGTGCGGATGCAATTGAAGTAATGCTTGGAGAAAATATTCCATTCAACTCCATCAATGCAAATACAGATGGTCCTGATCATCCGGATGCTTCTTGTTTTGCTTTTGGAAATGATCTGGTAAACTCCGATGTCTGGTTTTATTGGGTAGCTCCTAATACAGCAACTATTGAGCTTTCAACTTGTGATTTAGTATTCTTCGATTCTCGCCTGGCAGTATATGCAGCTGCTCCGGGAGATTGTCCTCTAGCGGATGAAGATTTGGTCGCTTGTAATGACGATGGTGCTGGATGCTCTGGATTTACTTCTTTATTATCCTTTGATGCTACGGCAGGAGAAACTTATCTCATCAGAGTAGGTGGGTACCTGGAATCTGATACTGGAGAAGGGGTCTTTAATTTATTAGAGATTATTCCCCCGGAACCACCTGCGAATGATGATTGTGCAGTTAACCCGGAAGCAATGATGGTCGTGACTGATGAGCAAGCTAGTAATTTTGAAGGATTAGTATTAGGATCTACTTCAAATGGTTCGCAAGATGCTGGTGTTCCTTCTTGTATCAATAACGGTGAGTTCTTTGATGTATGGTATACCTTCAATTCGGGTATGGATACGACATTAGAACTGCGTTTTTCTATCCTTACAGAAGAGTCAGGGTTTATCTTTGAGCTTTTTGATGATTGTATGACGCCAGCTGCGGATACTTCTTCAGGAGGCGCTTTACTTACTACCTGTGTGGATATTCCTGCGGGGTCTGAATTTTTAATTGATACGCTTGAAGGGTTCCCTGGAGTTCCGACAGATTATTATGTAAGAGTTTCAACGCGGATCACCTTTGATGCTCCCGGAGATTTTAGTATGTTTTTAATTGGAACTCAAGTTGACGCTGTCAATAATGAGGAACTCTATCAATTAGAAAATGTAAGACTTTATCCTAATCCGGTAAGTAACTTAGCACAGGTTGAATTAGACCTGGAGTCCTCTGCTAATGTACAATTAGAAGTCTTTAATACCGTTGGTCAAACTATGGGCTTCGAGGATGAAGGCCAAATGGCTTCGGGTAAACATTTACTCGAATTAAATACAAATACATTGAGTCCGGGTATTTACTTCCTGAAAGTTATTGCGGATGACAAGCAGCGTGTGATGAAATTTGTAAAAGAATAATCTAGCGCAAAAACTAAATAATAAAAGTGATACTAACCTAATCCTAAAAAGTTAAGTCACTTTTATAAAAACTATAAATCCCGAATCTTCAAACTTGAAGATTCGGGATTTATTTTAAAGATCTGCGATTAATACAAAAGCTTAAATTATGCTATCTGCCTATGAGGCACAAAGCTTTCATTAATACTCCAGTACAATTTTTCCAAAGTGTTTGCCGGTAGCCTGATATTCGAAAGCATCTTTTAATTCTTCCAGACCAAAACTCTTATCAATTACCGGTTTCATACCGCTAATGTCAATAGCTTTGACCATGTCTTCCTGCATCTTACGGCTTCCGACAGCTAAGCCGCTCATGGTGATATGCTTGAAGAATAATTTAGGAAAAGTAATCTCTCCTTTACGTCCATTACCCAAAATACCGATGCTGGCAATATGTCCACCGATGCCAACTGCTTCAATGGATTGCCGCATAGTAGATCCACCACCTACATCTAAGACATGATCCACCCCTCCATCACTCATTCGGTTAATAGTCTTTCCCCATCTTTCATCTTCTTTGTAATTTACGACGGCTTCTGCTCCCATGGATAACAAGCGATCTGCTTTTTCGGGACTGGAGGTGGTAGCATATACTTTTGCCCCGGCTGCCTTCGCTAACTGTAAAGCAAAAATAGACATCCCTCCGGTACCTTCAATCAAGACACTATCGCCTGCTTTGATTTTACCTTCGACCATTAACGCTCGCCAGGCAGTAACTGCTGCACAGGGCAGGGTAGCGGCTTCTGTATAAGAATAATTATCCGGAATACGGGTTACTGCACTTGCCAAAACGCATGAGGATTCCGTTGCAAAACCATCAACCATTTCACCGGAGAGTGCAGCCATCTTCATCATCGTCGGACGCCCTTCGAGCCAGCCCTGAAAGAAAAGGGACATTACTTTATCTCCAATTTTCCAGTCGAAAACATCTGGCCCTAATGCGATTACTTCTCCTGCTCCATCGGACATAGGTACGCGCCCGTCCATCACCGGAATGCCTCCGGTCGCGACGAGGTAGTCATGGTAATTAAGAGAGGTAGCGTGCCAGCGAACAAGAATTTCACCAGCTTTTGGCTGAGCTTCAGGACGATCAATAACTTTTAGTTGATTCAGGCCTCCTGGAGATTTTACAATAATGGTTTTCATATTATGGTTAGTTTGAAGCGAAAATCTAGGAAATTTTCCAGAATAAAAAATTATAAATAGAAAAGCTTTTTTGGACAGAGGAATTAGCTGAAACGAGGATACGTTTTTTTGATGAAACTCAGCGAATAATTAAAATAATTAAACTTTGGCAATTCCATAAGTCAGCAGAAATAATAATTTATTAACGGCATCCTTCTTAGGTTATGTGAAAAAATAACTAAGTTGTTGATTAATTAAAATCTTGATACTCATGAAAAAAGTTAACTCTATTCTTCTTTTATGTTGCTTGTTTAGTACGATTAGTATGGCTCAGGATACAGATCGTAAAATTCAGTTCCCTGATGTCGATGGTTATTTAACCTTAAAAACGGATTTGCATATCCATACTATCTTTAGTGATGGACATGTATATCCAACAATACGAATTGAGGAGGCGGTAAAAGATGGTCTGGATGCAATTTCGTTGACGGAGCATATTGAGTATCAACCCTGGGCAAAGGATGTTCCGCATCCGGATCGTAACCGTTCGTATGAGGTCGCTAAAGAAAATGCAAAACCACATAACCTGATTGTTATTCATGGTACCGAAATTACCCGTGATATGCCTCCCGGTCATGCGAATGCATTATTTGTCAAAGATGTCAATAAGATTATGAAAGAAGATGCGCTGGAATCTTATAAGGAAGCCCGGGCGCAGGGAGCGTTTATCTTTTGGAATCATCCAAATTGGATTAACCAACAAAAAGACGCACTTCCAAAAGTCTCTAAATTTCACGAACAACTAATTGCAAATGATCTCTTACATGGGATTGAGGTAGTCAATGATTTGACCTTTTCGGAGGAAGCCTTAAAGATTGCCTTAGACCATGGCCTGACGGTATTGGGCACCTCCGACATTCATGGCTTGATTGATTATCAGTTTCGAGTAGCGGAGGGAGGACATCGTCCGATATGTCTTGTACTTGCGAAGGAGCGTAGCGAGGAAAGTATTAAGGAAGCTCTTTTTGCAGGGCGGACAATTACCTGGTTTGATAATATCCTCTCTGGGAAAGAAGAAAATATGGCGAAGCTTATTGATGCTTCTTTGAAGATAAAGGTGAAAGGATTTATCGGGGACTCTGAAGTCTTAGAAGTTGAATTAACTAATTCGTGCGATGCAACCTTCGTCTTAAAAAATACTTCTGTGTACGATTTTTATAGCGGCATTGACTGGATGGAGGTTGAACCGCATAGTAAAAAGACTATTCAGGTGATTACTTCCCGAAGTAAAGATCAACTTGTTCCCTTAGAATTTGAGGTGCTGAATGCAATTGTTGGGTACAAAAAGAATTACAAACTTGAAGTTTCACTAAAGCAATAAATCGACTTATTGAGCTATAAAAAAAGAAGACGACCAGCGTACTTCATTTTTTGAAAGTATAGAGAAGATGTAATTCCCATGAGCAAGTTTGGGAAGTTGAATATTGATTGTGGAATCAGTAGGGTTGATCACTTGTGTATCTAAAAGTCGCCCGTCCATACTTGTAAGTTGGGTTGTGAATTTATCCTCTGTGTTTTGCAGGGACCTTGCTTCTATAACAAAGGTCTGATGCCCTTCCCTTAAGTTTATTTTCCATTCTTCATTCGCTGATGCTTCGTTCGTTGAAACGCTGAGGTTTTGCATCCATTGAATACCTCCGTCAGGAATCAGATTGGACGCACTATCGAAAAATGCTGCATTATCATAATGTGATCCCTGTCCCCAGGGCGTGCTACATCCTGAAGAAACCCATGCGGGCTCCCAGTAAATCATACCAATGCCTCCGGCATTTTTGATGGTGAGCGCAAGTGCTGTGAGATAGTTTTTTTGCTGTACCGGACTAAAAGGGGTGTAATCCGGATGAGTATTAATAAGGATATTATTGGCACTATCTGCATTATCTGAAGTCCAGGGATAACCAACTTCCATGATTAATACTTCACGATTATAATCTGCTTTGAGCTGTGTAATATAAGTGGCAAGATCAGAAAAACTAAGGTCGCCATGCCACTGTGTATAATAAGACAAGCCGATTATCTCAAAATCAGTCACCCCCTGAGCAAGGAAATTTTCGAAATACCAATCTGCGGCGCTGGGCCCGGAGATGTGTAAAGCTATCTGGAAGTTTACGCTGGCAATCGCTTCAAAATCCCGAACGGCCGTAATTGCTTTATTAAACAAGATCCCATTTCGTTCCCAGTCTAAAGCCCAACCCGCTTCATTGGCTTCAGCAGTTTGTAGAATACCACGATTAACTTCATTGCCAATCTGGATGATCTCGGGAAGAAGATTATCCGTATGTAAATCACTAAGCGTATTGTAAATATATTGATACAAGGAATCTTGTAATAGATCAATGTTATCTGCTATATTATTCCAGGCAGCAGGGATGATTTGTTTGCCGGGATCTGCCCAGGTATCAGATAAATGAAAATCTAATAAGACCTGAAGCCCTTCACTCTTTGCTCTTTGGATACTTTTTTTAACATCGGCTAAATCACCATAACGATTGCCGTCATTTAGCGCATCATACCAGCTGGGAGTATGCCAGAGCCTTAACCTTACCAGGTTACAATTTTGCTCTGCAAAGATTTGATAAGGATCCTTTGCCAGGCCATCTTCTTTGTAATTTACTCCGCAATCTTCCATTTCGTTTACATACGAAAGATCAGCTCCGTAATAATAGTTCTGCGCTACTACAGGGGAATATAGAAGAGAGGTGAATATGAAAAGAATTGCTGTCAACTTCATATCACAATATAAGGGAATTAGACTGTTATTGCTACTGTCGTTTACTGTGCTACAAAAGAAAAACCTGTACTTTATGAC
>JAHDHW010000324.1 GCA_020631105.1 Saprospiraceae bacterium
CTCTTACCCCGCACTTCCCAATAAAATATAAATCATAACCGTAACAATGACTAATCCAATACTCAAAGGTTTAGCATACTTCCATGGATCCAAGTTTACAGCGCCGACATCTACCATTTTGAAATTATTCGTTCTTGGGTAGAATGAAGAAACCAAGTGCATAACCGCAATGTTTAGAATAAACTCTATTCCCCAGATATGTACAAAATGTAAAGGAACTTTTAGGATCATATCCATAACTACATAAAACGTCAGACCGAATAACAAACCAGCTTTAGCTCCTGTTGCCGATACTTTTGGGAAAATAAATCCAGCAATGATTACGGTAGCCATTGGTACGAAAAATATTCCATTTAACTGTTGTAATAATTGATATAAACCTGCGGGGGCATTAGCGACTAGTGGTGCCACAAGAATAGCAAAAGTGGCAAGTATGGCAGAGGTCCAACGACCTGCTTTAACTTGTTGACTTTCGGTGGCTGATTTATGAAGATATCTTTTATAAATACCCAAACTAAAAATAGTAGCTGCGCTATTAAGTGCACTGTTAAAGGTACTTAATATTGCTCCAACAACTACAGCAACAAAAAAACCAGTAAGCCAAAGAGGAAGTACTTTTTTTACCAACTCCGGATAAACAATATCCGCATTATCATAAAAGCGATCACCAAAGTAATAGAATCCAATTAAGCCAGGTAGAACAATAACAATCGGAATCAAAATCTTTAATACTCCGGTATATAAAAGCCCTTTTTGAGCTTCGCGTAAATTTACTGCTCCCAAAGCTCTTTGGATAATAGACTGATGCATTGTCCAAAAGTAAAGTTGATTGATGATTAGCCCGGTAAATAATACAGAGAATGGAAGAATTGCATCTCTCGCTCCTTCTCCATAGGATGATTCCGTACTAACCACATTAAACTTTTCAGGAGCGGCATTAAAGACACTTTGTAGTCCAGCCCAGGGATTACCATCACCAATGTCAAGTAAAGCTAAAATGGGGACTAATAATCCTGCGAGTAACAAACCAAAACCATTAATGGTGTCCGTATAAGCGACCATCTTTAGTCCTCCAAAAATGGCGTAAATTGCACCTAGGCCACCTACGATTATTACCGTTAACCAAATGCCTTGATCTAGGGTAATGCCCAGTTGTTTGGAGATGTCAAAGACACTTTCAATGTTAATTGCACCAGTGTATAATACAATAGGTAGTAAGGTAGAGACAAATGAAATAATTAAGAGCAGGGCAATCAATGTCCGGGTTAAGCCATCAAACCTTTTTTCAAGAAATTCCGGGATGGTAGTAAGCCCCATACGTAAATATCTTGGGACGAAATAGAGAGCAGCTGCCACGAGTGCTAACGCGGAAGTGACTTCCCATGCAATTATTATTGCTCCATTTTTGTAGGCAGAGCCATTCATGCCAACCAAATGTTCGGTGGAAATATTGGTAAGGAGTAAAGAACCAGCGATGACTACTCCGGTAAGGCTCCGCCCTCCAAGGAAATAACCATCTTTGGTACGTAGTTGATCTTTTCGTAATTGCCAAGTCGCGTAGATCGCAACAAATGCGGTAAAGGCTAAGAAACTAATAAAGGATATCATTTTACCATATGCTTTGTACCAAAGCTAATGAAAAAAACACAGAGAATAGATCAAGGAATAATTTATGACTAAAGGAAGGTAGGAATAAAAATGAATCCGCCCTAATTCGGAAATTACAAATTAGGGCGGCTAAAAGATTAGGCTTAAACTATGCTTAGCTTAATGGTGGAATTCTTAATACCTGACCAGGATAAATTTCATCAACATCCTTCAGCATTGGTTTATTCGCTTCGAAAATCGTATTGTATTTCATCGGGTCACCATACTGAGCCTTGGATATTTTCGAAAGAGAATCTCCTTTTTGTACGGTATAAAATACTGCCTCTGGCTCAGGGTTAGTTACTTCGATTTTGTCTTCAACCACACCAATACCTTCTACGTTTCCAAGTGCTAGGATGATTTTTTCTTTATCTGCTTGAGTAGGGGTTTGTCCTGATACAGTGATCGCTTCACTCATCTCTAAGGATAAACCACTGATCGGAATATTCAATCTACTGATTTCGCCTTTTAGCGCATCAATTTTGCTAAGTTCTTCTGGAACTTCTGCAGTTGCTGCAGGAGCTGCTTTCTTTTTGCCAAATAGTTTGGATCCGGCATTCTTTAAAAATGAAAATAATCCCATAATTGATATTTTTAAGGTTAAAAAGTTTGAATTTAGTTTGAGCTTGTTGTGCAATAATAACAATTAAAAGTTTAATCTGCTTTCGTAA